>CAYRFY010000085.1:0-16929 GCA_964423635.1 uncultured Armatimonadia bacterium
GAGTGGAAAGCCCGATCCCGCCTTGCGGGACGGCTGTGAACGGCTTTTCGGCCGGACCTCTAGGCCTCCGGGCCGGCGGCCACGTCGGCCGTAGCCACGAGCTTGTCAGGCTCCACCCGCAGAAGGCCGGCGCTGTTGAGCACCACGGCCACGGCCCCCACGTTGTGCAGTAGCGCTCCCACGATGGCTCCCACATAGCCCAGAGCCGCGAGTGTCACCATCACCAGCGCCGAGGCGATGCCGATGGCGACATTGACGGTGATCACGCGGCGGGTCATGCCCGACAGGCGCATGGCGGTGGCCACACGGCTGAGGTCGTTGTTCATCAGGGCGATGTCGGAGCTGAGAATGGCGGCGTCGGAGCCCATGGCCCCCATGGCCACTCCCACGTCGGCTCGGGCCAGGGCCGGGGCGTCATTGACGCCGTCGCCGACGAACAGCACCGCGCCGCCAGCGGCCTCGCGTTCCACCAGAGAGACCTTGTCCACGGGCTGGAGGTCCGCGTGCACCTGGTCGATCTCCAGGCCGTCGGCGATGCCCGCGGCCACATCGGAGCGGTCACCGGTGAGCAGCACGACTCGCTCCACTCCCAGGCGACGCAGGGCCAAGATGGCCTCCTTCGCCTCGGGACGGGGCCTGTCGGCCAGCAGGACGGCGCCGAGCAGCGTGCCGTTGCGGCCCGCCCAGACCACCGGCCCCGTGTGCCTTCCCACCTGCTGCTCCACGTCGCCACTCACCTCGAGCCAGCCGGCGTTCCCCAGGCGGAGTGTCTCCCCGTCGCGCCGGGCCTCCATCCCCTGCCCCGGATGCTCGGTGATGCTCTCGGCCGGTGAGATATCCAGAGCCCGCGTCTGGGCCTCGCGCAACACGGCCTGCGACACCGGATGCCTGGAGCCCTGGGCACAGTAGGCGGCGGAGGCAAGCAGTTCAGCCTCGTCAAAGCCGTTGAGCGGCACCAGGCCCGCCACATCCAGCCTGCCGATGGTCACGGTGCCGGTCTTGTCCAGCACGAGGCGACGCGCCTCGCACAGGACCTCCAAAAACCGGGCGCTCTTGATGAGGATGCCGTAGCGGGAGGCGACCGCCAATGCCGCCACCATCGCCGTGGAGCTGGAGAGCACCAGGGCGCAGGGGCAGGCCACCACCAGGACGGCCACGGCGCGACTCACCTCACCCGTCAGGATCAGTGCCACCGAGGCCACCAGCAGCACGAAGGGCGCGTAGTAGGAGGCATAGCGCTCCAGGAGCTGAGTCACCGGGGCCCGGGACTGCTCGGCGGCGCGCAGGGTCTCCAGGACCTTGCCCATCGCCGTCTGCCCACCGGTCTCGGTGACGCGGACGGTGAGCATCCCCGAGACGTTGAGGGTGCCGGCGAATACCGGGCTTCCGGGCCCGACGTCCACCGGGACCGACTCGCCGCTGACGGCGCTTTGGTCGGCGGCCGAAAGGCCCGTCTCCACGCGGCCGTCGGTGGGAAACACCTCCCCCGGCCGGACGACCACGCGATCGCCGGGGGCCACCCGGTCGAGTGGCACGCTCTCCTCGGTACCTGTGGAGCCCAGCCGGGCGGCGGTGGTGGGCTGTAGACGCTTGAGGCCCTCGATGGCCGCATGGGCACCCAGCACGCTGCGCTCCTCGAGGAAATGCCCGATGGCCATGAGCAACGGGACCACGATGGCCGTGGCGTACTCGCCGGTGGCGATGGAGGCCAGGACGGCGATGGCCACGAGCTGGTCCATGATCCCCACATGACCGTGCACCACACGTCCGTGGGGGGCGTGGGTGCAGGAGTGTTCGTGCGCGTGGCCCGGGGAGGAGCACTTGCCGTCCACGAGGCTGCGAGCGGCGGCGATGAACACCGGGACACCGGCCACCAGGGAGCCGCAGAACAAGATCAGGTCGGCCACCTGCTTTTGGTCCGGAAGTATGACGGCATAGGCCCACCCCACGATGAGCAGGGCGGCGGCGACCAGGGAGGTGCCGATGCGCACCGCAAGACGGCCCTGCTCCTGGTCGGTCAGGGCCGTGTCCGCCACCTCCCGCACCTGCCTCGGCCCGTGGGAGTGGGTCAGATCGGCTGTATGTTCCATAGGTGCAAGACACCTCGATGAGTGCAGTGTGGGGGCGTTTGGCCAAACGCCGCCTACTTGCTCTTCTTCTTCTCCTCGGCGACCTCTACCGGCAGCAATGTGCGGAGCTTGTCATCACCGTGCGGAACCAGCACGCGGGACCCCACGCTGCCCAGCACGCGCTCCACCGCCTCGCGATAGACGCGTTCTTTGACCACACCGGGGTTGCTCTTGTACTGGGCCAGGACATTGGAGAAGGTGGCGATATCACCCCGTGCCCGGGCCAGGCGATCGGCCTTGTAGGCCTCGGCATCGCTGATGGTCTGATTGCGGTCGGCCTTGGCCTTCGGAGTCTCCTGCTCCCTGTACGTCTCGGCATTGCGGATGCTGGTGGAGCGCTCCACGTAGGCACTGACCACGGCCTGGAAGTCTGGAGCCACATCCTGCGGAGGGGTGACCTCCCGGAACTCAAAGGCCACCAGCGTCACACCGGCGCCGATGTCGTCCAGGCGTGCCTGGGCGCAATCCTCGATGGCGGCGGAGAGCTTGTTTTTGCCCTCGGCGAGGACATCGTCCACTTCGGTCCCGCCGATGCACTGCATCAGGGCCCCGGTCACGGCGTCCTCGATGACCCTCTTGGGCTCCCGGATACGCAGGGCGTACTGGATGGGGTCCTTGACCTGGAACTTCACGAGTGCATCGGCGTGGACGATGTTGCGGTCGCCGGTGACGCAGTAGCCGGTGGTTCTGGGGTCCAGCGGTCCGGGCGCCTCTCGTGACTTGCGCTCTTCCTGTGGAATCTCCCCCAGGGTCCGACCGGAGAACAGGGTGATGGGGACCTCCTGTACCCGCTTGACGGGCACGCGCACCACCTCGTCGATGAGATAGGGCAGGGCCAGGAGCATGCCGGGGCGGTGCACCTGATCGGCCGGGGTGGCGCCGGTGAGCTTCCCGAACCGCAAGACGAGGGCCACCTCGTCGGAGCGGACGAAGGTGATCCCCGAGCAGGCGATGACGATCACCACCAGGAGCCCGGCCCAGCGCAGGAACCCGAAGGCGGCGTCCAGGCTTTCGGACAGCGCGCGACGCTGAGTGCTGTCGGCAGGTGTCATCGCGGCTTCACCTCCGCGGGATCGTGCTTGAGCACATTGAAGGGCGCCGTATCGGTGTCCAGCACCACGGTGGCATTCTCTCCCAGCATCTTCTCCAGCGAGTCCAGTGAACGGGTGAAGCTGTAGAACTCGGGGTCACGGCGGTGGGCGGAGGCGTAGATTCTGGCGGCTTCGGCTTCGGCTTCGCCACGAATGCGCTCGGCCTGCTCGTTGCCTTCGGCCCGCAGTCTGGCGGCTTCCAGGTCGGTTTCGGCCCGGATGCGTGCGGCCTCCCGCTCGCCCTCGGCCCTGAACTTCGCCGCATACTGCGAGCGCTCCGCCTTCATCTGGTCGAAGACGTAAGGGATGTTCTCCTCGGGCAATGCCAGGCGCTGCAGGCCGATCTGAGTGATCTTGATCCCATACCGCTCCACGGCGGCCTCGGCCGCATCGCGAAGCATGGCCTGCTCGATCTCGCCCACACGCTGCTCCTTCTCATTGGCCGATACCAGGGCGGCGAAGTCGTAGCGGCCCATCACGGCATTCTTGGCATTGGTGATGACGCCGTCCAGCTCGACCTCGGCCGCCTCCGGCGTCCCCACGGCCTGCAGGAACTTCACCGGCTCGGCGATGTGCCAGATCGCGTAGGTGACCAGGATCACGTTCCTCTTGTCCCGTGTCAGCGTCTCTGTAAGTCTCGTCTCATACAGGCGATGGCGCACGTCGAGGACATAGGCCTTCTGGAAGGGATACGGCAGCTTGCACTTGAGGCCGGCGGTCTTGTGCACCCCCACGGGTTTCTCGAAGGTGGTGATCACCGCCATGCGACCCTCGGGCAGGGAGAACAGCATGCTGGAGAGGATGATGACGATACAGACAACGGTGGCTGCGACAATACGGCGCCAGGCTGAGGGGGTCATGTCGGTCTCGATCTCCTGTCTGCTCAGGCTTCGTCCCGGGGCTGGTCGCTGTCGGTTGGGTCCGACCCGGACATCACGATCGACCGAGAGGTCGAAACGGCTCGGGAGCCCATCGGTGGGAGAGATCACATGCGGTGGTCTCCGCCATCAATGGGCGGTCTGTGCATCGGACTTCTCACGGCGCCTGCAGGTTGTGGGGCCCACGGCCGGCAAATGCAGGCCCTCGTGGCATCTCGCCGCCCGTCACTTCTTCCCGGAGGGCGCCGGGGCCCGCAAGTCCACCCAGTATTCCTGCTCGCCGGCGGTGTGGGGGTCCACCAGATACACTCTCTTGTCGGCGATCGCGTTCTCCATCGTCTCCAGCCACAGGCGTTGGCGGTACAGGCCCGGGTCCGCGGAGTAGGCGGCCTCCTCCGCGTTGAACCGAATGGCTTCGCCCCTGGCCGCCGCCAGACGCGTGGACGCCTTGGCCTTCGCGTCCGCCACGGAAGCATGCTTCTGGGCCTCCGCGGCGGGAATGGCCTTGGCCCGATTCGCTCTGGCGGCGATGGCCAAGGTTACCTGCTCCACCTGAGCGCTGACCACGGACTGGTACGCCTCGGCCACCTCCACGGGCGGGTGGATCCCACGCAGGGCCACCTCCACCACCTCCACCCCCAGCCCCTCGGCGTCCACGGCATCCTGCAGACGGCTGCGCAGATTGTCAGACAGCGTGGCCCGGGCCTCCGACAGCACGTATTCCAGGTCACACGAGACGATCTCGCGCACCACCAACCGATAGGCCAGGGAGTTCAGGGCGGTCTCGGGGTTCTGGCACCGGTAGACAAAGGCAACGGGGTCCTTGATGCGGTAGAACACCTGGGCATCCAGGGAGACCAGTTCCTTCCCTTCGCCCAGCACCAGCTTGTACTCGTCCTCGGCATGGGTTCGCGACCACAGGATGTACGGAGGCTCCTCCGAGGACATTCTGCCGATCACGAACCGGCGGATGCGCTCGGTGGGCACGCGCTGGATGCGGTCGATGGGCCACGGGGCCTTGAGGTGCAGGCCCGGGCCGTACCAGCCATTGCTCACCAGGCTGCCGAACCGAGTGAGGACACCGGCCTCATCGGGCCGGATGCACACCAGGGACGTGGCCAGCCAGAAAGCCGCCAGCATCCCCAGAGCGATCAGGGGCAGGACGCGGGCGGTATAGCGGATCACATACGAAGACCTCACGCTCACCCCGAAGCGGCTCTCCAGCAGGCCGACGGTACTGGTGATGGGGTTGCTGCCCGAGAAGAGGCTCTCGGCGATGGTCAGGCCGATGGGGGCACGGACGGCCGCCGCCTCCACGGGAGAGCGGAGCAAGGCCATGGTGGCCCGGACTAAGAGCTCGAGGGCCATCACCAGGGCGACTGCCAGAAGCACCCGGCCCAGCCACAGGTCGATGACCGGGAACCCCACGGCATGGGCCAGCAGCGCCGGGCCGCTCAGGGCCGAGTACCACTGCAGCGCCCGCAAGACCGTGGCCGCCGGAGCCGCTTCAGGAAGGTCCTCGGGATCCTGGCTCGCCAGCCACCGCGATGCGAACATGGCCAAGAAGGCCACCGCCAGAGAGACCAGGCCGAGGACGAAAAACCGGGGACTGGCGCCATCGACGGTGGTCCTGGCCAGCGCGTAACCCGCCACACCTCCGACCGCCACGGCGCCCACGGCCACGGCAAGAGGCAACGGCGTGCGGCCATATCTCGTCAGGACCTTCCCAGCGTCCTGTTCCGGCTCCTCTTCGCCGGTCGAGGACCCTGAGAAGAGCGACCGGCCTTCGGCCTGTCGCTGCGCCCGCTCCTTCACGGCTTCGAGGGTCTCCAATGCAGCGGTCAGAATGGCGGCACGCAGAGCAACCACGACGGCCATGGCACCCACCGCGACGGTGCTCAAGAGCAGGGCCACCACAACGGCACAGGTGGCAGGCGACAGCGGCAATGGCGCCAGGAGACCCAGGACCACCGCAAACAGTCCGGTCGCCACGGCGGTCACCGTGAGGGGCACGATGAAGGGTCGGGCCCGGGAGATGACCGGGCAGTATTGGGCCGCGACTTCCGCCTCGGTGGGCAGAGCGTCGGGCGTTGGCCCGTTCTCGGACATAGAGTTCATCCTCTCCTACGGATAGCCCCTCGGGAGGCGAGGAGCCGCCCCGGGGACATGTGCAGGACTGGCGATTGGGGGCATCATGGGATAGGCCTCCGGACCGGGAAAGCTCCCCGGCAAAGGAGTGTCCGCCGGGGCATCCGGGCGTCGCGCTGCACCGGACCACTGAGGTCCGGGCATGCCACGCAGTTGATGCCCGGGACAGAGAGCTCGCGAGGCCTCGGATGGAGGTTAGCTCAGCGGTGGAGCACGAGAAGCCGGCCGGGGGGCGGCGATGTTCCGCGGGTCGACGGCGGCGGCGATACCCAGCGGAGTGGGTGGCTGCCAGGTGTGGGCGAGGAGGGAGGGAAGTGCAGGTGAGGTGGAATGCACGGCGCAGACGATGCACTGGGCACAGTGGCTATGGTGGCCCGTCTCGGCGGCGCCATGGACAGATGCGGCCTCGTGCCCGTGGAGCCCGGCGGCTTGCCGCAGGCAGCTATCATGGCCTAGCTCCGCCGGACCTTCGGTCTCGCTGCACCCCGGATGGTGCAGCAGGGGGTGGAGCATCTGCCCGCACAGCCAGATAGTGACCCAGCAGAGGGCCAGCAGACGAGAGCGAGATGTGGAACAGAGCCTGTGCATGCCGTGCACCGTTTCGGTTACCGTGGCTACCCGGACTAACGTCCGGGAAGGGACCGGGGGTTCCCGCGACCTGTGGGTACGCGGCCCTCGTCTCCCCTATTGCCGGGTGGACCGGGCCAATAGCACGGTCGGGCTCTCGTCGTCGCCCCGGTACCGCGGGGGCGCAAAGCAGGCGGGGCAGTTCACCCACTTTGCGGCTGCATCCGCGGAAAACAGGCGCTCGGTACCGCTTGCGGCGATGCGCACACCACGGGGTCTGGCGACACCGGCCGCCAATAGAGGCGTCGGCCCCGGACCGTGCACGGGTCCGTGGGCATCGGGGCTCCGGAGGGTCGGCGGGTGGGTGTCTCTCTCCCCTACCTCCTGATCCCCTGTGCAGAATCCTCGCCGGCCGCCAGCTTCCACGTGTCTCCGCCGTCGGGCGACATCAGCACCGCCTGATGGTGCTGTCTCTCGGGGAAGTCGCCCTGGTAGGTGGCGTGGGCCGTGTAGTAGCAGTAGGCAAGAAACAGGCGGCCGAGACGGTCGATGGTGAGCTTGTGGTAATAGATGGAGTAGTCCGGTAGCGGGGGCACCACCAGGGGCTTGGCCGACTCCCACGGCCCGTCCTTGGGCTTGCGCTGGTACGACAGCGCCGCGTAGATGCGTCCCCCATGGTACGGGTCTACGCCCTGCCGCCACTGGCGGAAGGCCGAGTAGAGCGTGTCATCCGGCCCGCAGACCAAAGAGATGTACGTCTGCCGCCCATCGCCGTCGGCATCGGTCCTGTCGCTCACGAAGCCGTCGCTGAGCGCCTCCACCGGCTCGCTGAAGCCACCGTAGGCGTCATTGGGCCGCAGAGACTTCAGGTACATGAAGTTGTCGCCGTGGGCGCCGGTAAGGATGTGGAGGTAGCCCTCGCTGTCCATGGTGATGGCCGGCACGTTGTGCACATCGTTCACCGGCGGCCCGTAGGCCAGGAACACCTTCTCCCCGAGTCTGCCGGTGGCGTGCTCGTAGGTGCAGACGTACTGGGGCACTCCAGGGGTATCGTCGGGAGCCACCTCGCCCCAGACGATGTGGGTCTTGCCGTCGCGGGTGACGGTGGAGGCCGGGCCGCCGGAGTGCTGGCACGAGCCCAGGCACTCTTTGGAGACCAGAACCGGCTCACCCATCACGATCCGGTCGCCCTCACGCCGGGGCAGGTACAGCTCCAGGTCGTTGACCGAGCAGAACTCGGCGTGGTGCGGGGCGGTGGTGGTGTACGCCAGGATCGGCGGCGGGCCCGAAAGTGCGTTGTGGCCGGTGAACTGCTCGATGTCGAAGGCCGAGCCCCGGAACGGGTAGACCTGGTAGCTTTGGCCCTCATCGGGCGTGAACACCAGCGCCGTGACGCGCGAGTTGTCCGCCATGCGCAGTAGAAGCAGCGTGTAAGCCCCGCCCTGCCCGTCGAAGGCCACCTTGGCGCCGAGGAACCCCGCCCCGTAGATCACGCCGGCGAAGTCGGGGAAAGCAGCCTTGAGCGCCTCCATGTACGAGCGCTGCACCCAGCCCTCGTCGGTCAGGACCTCGATCCCCGTGCTTGGGTAGGCGCTCTCCGTGCGCTGCCGGATATAGGGCCGGTTATCCGGGTCGAAGTAGACCTCATTGGTCGTGTAGTCCGGGGCGTAGCCAAAGAGCAGATTCTCGTGGCGGTACGGTTGCAGGACAATGGGCATCTGCAGGGGGCTTTGCGCCGGCGCTTGTCCCCTCCGTGCGAGGATCCTCGCGCCGCCACGCACATCGGGATCCTCAGAGTGCGCCGCCGTCAGCATCCCCGAGTACTCCACATCCGTCTGTGCTCCCTCGGGTAGCCTGATCTCCACACGCACCACGCGGCTCTCACGCGCCGGGACGGTGATGCTCTCTCCCGGATCGGTGATCCTGAGCCCCAGGCCGTCTGGCGAGCCGGCGCCGAGCGCGAAGGTCGCCTCCTGCTGCGAGCGATTGCGCAGCGTGCACTCCACGGTCGCCACGTCACCGGGCTGCAGATAGCGAAGCTGAGCGTAGGGCATCAACAGCCAGCGCGACTTCTCCGGGTCAAACCATGCGCCCGCCTCCGCGGTCCAGAAGCGCACCCCGGTGATGGCCACCCTCACATCCATCTTGTCAATGGGCAGCGACCAGACGCCGGAGCGATCGCCCTGCCCCTCGGCCACATGGAGCTTGCTCCCGGCCACATACGAGCCCGTGGTTCTCTTCCCAAAGAGGTCCTCGGGCTTGTCTTCCGTCCGGCGCAGGTCGGCGCTCGCTACCGGCTCTCCGGCGGCGTCGCGGAGGACAAGCTCCTGCAGCATGGGCTCATGCAGGGCCGCCAGAGAGATGTCGAAAGCGCCGGCCGGAGGCTTGAAGTACAGTGTCCCGCCCACGGCGCCATCATTGAGCATGATGTCGCCATCCATCACATAGCGCGAGCAAGTGCAGTCAAAGCCATAGACCAGGTCGCCGGAGGTGGAGAACATCAGCCGGTAGACGCCGGCCGCGTCACAGCGCACCTGCACGGTCTCAGACTGGGTCTCTTCAGCGGCGCCCTTGTCCTTGCCGTCGTCGGGCAGGGAGACCGTCGCGATCGTCCGGCGCTGGGGGTCGACGAGGCTGGCGGTGAGCACGTCGGGCCCCGGGTAGATGTTCAAATCGCGCTTGGAGAGGGTGAGACTGAGCGTGCCGGGCTCTACCTGTAGCAGGACACCGGTGGCACTGCGTACCACGGTAGGGACGCCTGCGGCCCGAACGTCCGAGGCACACAGCGAAGCGCTCAGCAGCATGGCGACAAGGCAAGTCCGCAGTGTCATGGGAACACCGTCCCTGGTGAGATGTGGGTAGGAGGCTGTTCGCCGCTGCCACGCTTCTTCCCTCGCGCTATCGCCGCGCCCTACTCATTGGCGGTGACGCGGCCCGCAGCGACGTCGGCTTGCGCGCAGGAGTTCGCCCCCCCCATTGTCCGGCCGGCTACCGGCTTCGCCGGCCGAAAGAGGTGGCCGCCTCGCGGGGACATTCTGCGCGCGGTGGGGGCGCCACACGTCGCCAACAGAACGCGGAATAGTAGGACGCCGCCTCATCGAGTTGAGCGTACGAAAAAGATCTGTGCCGGTGGCAGGACTTGTCCTCGATCGCGTACAACAAGCCGTATTGTGAGCCGCATCTTGGGTGAGATGGCAGATAGGCTCAATGGCGCTCAGTTTGTGCTGTGGTGGTGCGCAGGCTGTGACCAGGACGACAGGGGACCGGGAGGCGATGGAACGGTGACGAGGCATCGGCAGTGCGGAACCACGAGGGCGATGTTGTGCGCGGTAATCGTCTTGTCTGCTGCAGGAGTGTGGTCCGGCGCGCAGGCGACGGAACTCGGGCCTGTGTACATCGGATCGGGGCCGGGCACAACGGCCCTGTTCTCCCACAAGATCGGTGCCGCACCGCCCGCCTTGGTCAAGCAGCCTTTCGACCAGTACTCGTTCCTGGATGCCGACCCCTGGGGCGCCCTGTACGGGGTGGATGGCACTACGCTGTACCGTCTCGACCCCACCACGGGGCTGCCGCTCAGCGCGGCCACGCTCACCTGCGAGGGCCTGCCGCTCAGCACGTGCTACGGGTTCACCTTCGCGTTGGACGGCACGCTGTTTGTGCACGCCGCCACCGCCGAAGACGGCATCCACTGGCTCTACGAGGGCGACGCCGACACGGGTGTGATGACTTACATCGGCCAGATGGCCGCCGCGGAGAAGTGGACCGGGACCCTCTACGGCATCGAGTACGCCGGCGGGGTGCTGTACGCCGGTGGCTCCAACGGGCTGTACAGCCTGTCCCCGACCACGGCGTGGCTCACATACAAGGGAGGCACGGTGCCGCCGTGGGACCTGGATTACGGTCCGGACGGGGTCTTGCGGGGCACCTATAGCGACCGCTGGATCAAGAGCATCGACTTGGCCACCGGCCTGCCCGTCAACGTGCAGGAGTACACTTTCGACCTCCGAGGACTGGCCTCCGGCGCGGCCACGGCGTTGGCGAACATCGGCGGGCACGTCACCGGCGACGGGGTGGATTTGGAGGGCGTGGCCGTTACCCTGTACCCCGACGGGGTTGTGACTGAGACGATCTCAGACGGGACCTACGTGTTCCCGTTGCGCTTGCCCGGGGCCTACACGGTGGTCCCCAGCAAGCGAGGGTACCGTTTCGCGCCTGCCGAGGCGGACGTGGTGCTGGGGCCGTCGCGGAATGACGTGGATTTCGTGGCCACCCCGGCCTCCAGCGAGAGCGGAGCCGGCGTGGTCCTGGGCGAGATCTACCACGGCGACGCGACGACGTGCGCGTGGGTGGAGCTGCACAACAAGACGGATACGGCGGTCTCGCTGACGCATTGGCGGATCGTGGGTCTGACCGAGGGCGAGGGGAGCTGGCTGTGGCCGCTGCCGGAGTTCACGCTGCCCGCGGGCGGCTACGTTTTGGTGCATGAGGAGGACGGCACCAACACGGCCACGGACGTGTACATAAACCGGCCGGTCCGGCATCTGTGGGGCGATGCGGGGTGGTGTGCGCTGCTGGGAGCCGACGGTCTGGGCCGTGACTTCGTGCGCTGGGGCGGCAGCGACGAGCCGCCCCCGCTGGGGACGTACTGGCACGGCGGGGTGGACCCGGCCGCGGGCGGGCCGCCGCAGGCCCTGGGTCGTGACGCGGTGTGCACCGACACGGATTGCGGCGCCGACTGGAGCTGGCTGGGGGAAAGCCCACTGGGTCCCGGCACCTGGCGCGGACGAGCGGCGCTGTTGTACGTCGGTTGCTGCGACCCGCCCGCCCTCAAGACCTTCGATTGGGCAACGCAGACGCTCTGTACGATTGGTGGCACAACCAGCGGCTTCCAGCAGTTGGATGTGGCCCCCGACGGGGCCCTGTACGGGGTGTCTGAGGGCGCGACCCTTTGCCTCATCGATCCTGCCGGCGCGGTGATCCTCCAAGAGGTCGCCCTGAGCTACCTCGGGCACGATCTGGATTGCAGCGGCCTTACCTTCAGGCCGGACGGCACGCTCTACGTCACGGCGCACGATGAGAGCCTGGATGAGTTCGGGCTCTTCACCACCAACCGGAGCACAGGAGAGCTCACGCTGGTCGATTGCCTCACATCAATGTGCCACGGCATTGAGTACGTCAACGGCACCCTCTACGGTCTTTCGTCAGGCCAACTCGCCCGCATTGACCCCGGAACGGGTCAGGTGTCGACCATCGGCCCGCCTCCCGGAAGCGAGTTGATAGACCTGGACTACGGCCCCGATGGCGGGTTGCGGGCGACCGCCGGCGCCGGAGAGCTGGTGCTGATGGACCCGGCCACCGGGCTGCCCATCGAGACCGTTGCGGCCTCAGGTCTGCCGTCGGGGCTGGCCTCCGGCGTGGGCGCCGCGTCCTACACGATCTCGGGCCGGGTCACCGCCGGCGGCAGCCCGCTTTTCCAAGTTCGTGTGGCCTGCGCGCCGGGCAGCGGCGCGCAGGCCACCGGCACCGACGGCAGATACACCCTGACCGGTCTGCTATCGGGAACCTACACCCTGACGGCCTCAAGGTCCGGCTACGCCATGGAGCCGGACCAGCAGGCAGTCACCCTCGGACCCAGCCGGGAGAACGTGGACTTCACCGCCGAGACCACGGCCTCGCCCGGCGCCATGGGGCAGCTTTACATCCAGCCTGCCGACACCAAATTCCGGCGTTACCATGTGGACACCGATGTGCTGGATCTCATCGGTGGCAACGGCCCGCACTGCGTGGCCACGGACGTGTCGCCCAGCGGCGACTTGTACGGCCTGCTGTGTCCCACCGATTTCACCTACCTGTGTCAGTTTGACCCCGCGACAGGAATGGAGGTCAGCCGCCGAATGCTCTATCAGAGCATAGTGCCGGTGTACTGCGGCCGGGGCATGACCTTCGACGACGAAGGGAACTTGTACGTCCACTGCGGTTCCATCTCCGGGGGCGGTCACAGCCGCATCTACAGGGGCGATCCGCAGACGGCGCAGATGACGCTCCTGGGCGAGATCACCGGCCCGGCTCAGGATGTGATGACCGGCATCGAGTGGGCCAACGGCGCCCTCTACGGGGGCTCGAGTTCCGGCACGGCGTCCCTGTACCGCGTTGCGCTGCCGGGGCTCGCCAGCTCGGTGGCCGCCAGAGGCCCCCTCACTCAGGACCTGGACTACACCGACGGCGCCATGTGGGCGATCTATCCCGGCCAGTACGACGGGAGGCTGTACTCCATCGACATGGGTAGCGGGAAGACCACCCTCGTCAAGCACTTCACGGGACTTGAGGGGCGCAGCAGCAGCGTCGTCTCGGGCGTGGGGCGCACCGGCTACTCCATCTCGGGCCACGTCGAACTGGGCGGCGGCGGTCTGCAGGGCGTGGACATCGTGGTAACACCTCAGGGCGGGGTGGCGAAGACGGACGCCGATGGAGACTACTGCGTCTCCGGCCTGCTTCCCGGCCGGTACACGGTGACCCCGCTCTCTTCGGGCTGTGCCTTCACCCCGGAGAGCCGTCAGGTTACCGTGGGTCCGAGCCAGAGCGACGTGGACTTCTCGGCCGCTTCCAGCGGACAGTGGGCGGGTGACCTGCGTCTGGGTATCGACGACGGCTCCACCACCGCCCTGGATGCCTTCGATCTGGCCGGCTCGAGCCAGAGCCGGCTGGCCACTCCCTTCGACTGCTACGCGCAGTTGGAGGCCACACCCGCCGGGACCCTGTATGGCCTGGACGGAACCTGGCTGGTGGAGCTGAACCGGGACACGGGAGCGGTCATCCGGACCGTGCGGCTCACCTGTGAAACAACGGCCCTGAGCTACTGTGGCGGCCTCACACTGGCACCCGACGCGACGCTGCTGGTGCACGGCCATACCGGCGGCGCCACTCCCACACCCACGCTCTACCGAGGCGATGCTCAGACCGGGCGAGTAGCGGCCGTAGCTCCGCTCACCGGACCGTGCAGTACGGAACTGGCGGGCATGGAGTTCGCGCACGGACGGCTGTATGCCGGCATCGCCGCCGGCGGCATCGCCACCATCCACCCCGACACCGCCCAGGTCACCGCGCTCGGTGCTGCCCATGCCCGCGACCTTGACCTCGCCCCCGATGGGATCTTGCGAGCTGCGGATGGGGCGGTCGTCCGTGACCTGGACCCGGCCACGGGAGAGGTCCTGGCCGAGCATATCGTCACTTCTCCGGATGCCCATGGCATCGCCTCGGCCCACGTGGGGGCCGAGGGCGACATGCGCTATGGCAAGCTGGTCATCAGCGAGGTCAACGCCACAGCCTGCGTGCAGCCCACGGACCACAACTGGGTGGAGGTCTATAACACCGGGCGCTACCCGCTGCCGATGCACGGCCGCAGCCTGACGATGAAGTGGAGCGGAGGCAGCGCGGTCTACCAGTTCCCGTGCATGATGCTGGACCCGGGCGCCTACGTGGTGGTGCACGAGGAGGCCGGCTGCAACACCACCGGCGACCTGTACATGGGCACTGTGGGCGCCATCGGCTGGGCCCACGACGCCGCGGGTTCGTGCGCGCTGACCGGCAGCGACGGCAGCGACTTCGTGCGCTGGGCCGGGTCGCGTGACGAGCCGCCGGTGGCCGGGACGTGGATCGCCGGTACGGACCCGGGCCAAGGCGAGTACGGCCGGACGCTGGGGCGCGACAGCGCCGGCACCGACACCGACCGCGGACTGGACTGGGCGTGGCAGGCTCCAACCGGCGGCGCAGCCAATGCCTGGGGGACCGAGTGTTTCACCATCGGCGGCCGCGTCACGGCCGGCGGCGTGGGGCTCTTCGGCGTCTCCCTGCAGATCGAGGCGCAACCACCGCAGTCCGGAGCGTCTACGGCCACCTCCGGTTCGGGCGGTGAGTACCGATCGCCCTGCTTGCCTCCGGCCGTGTACCGAGTGACACCCGCCAGAACCGGCTACAGCTTCGAGCCGGCGTTCCGGGACATCGACCTGACTGCCAACACTGAGGGAGTGGACTTCTCCACTTCGGGCACCGGCGCCGGGGAGGGACTGCTGTACCTTGGGGTGAACCCGGACGGCGCGGGGCGGCTGGAAACCTACGACCTGTCCACCGGCGGCATCAGTGTGCTCGGTACCGGCTTGTCCGCAGGCTGGTTCATGGATACCTCGCCCGGCGGCGATCTGTACGGCGTGGACGGCGCGGAGCTATACCTGATCGATCCCCAGACCGCGCAAGCTACCTATCTGGGCCCCTTCACACACGGCGACAGTTCGTTGGTGGCCCGTGGCGAGTGCTGCCGGGGGCTGACCTTCGCTCCGGACGGCGAGCTGGTGATCCTCACCCGGCGCACGGATGCAACGCAATGGCTGTATCTCTGCGACACGCAGACCTTGGCCCTGCGGACCATCGGGCAGGTGAGGGGAGCCGGCGTCGGGAGCCTCGGAGGTTTGGAGTACGCCGACGGAGCCTACTACGCCGGTGGCTCGGGTCTGTACCGCATCGACGGCGGCTCCGCGGCCAGCACTCAGGTCGGCCCGGCGGAGACCCTCGATCTGGACTTCGGCCCCGACGGTATCCTGCGCGGTACCGGCCCCTCCGGAGGGCTGTGGCGGATCGATCCAAGAGCGGGCACCGGCTCGCAGATCGGCCCATGCTCCGCCACCAGTTGCGGCGTGGCTTCCGGCGTCGGCGCCCCGAGTTTTTCCATCTGCGGCCAGGTTACCCGGGGTGGCAGGCCGCTTCAGGGCGCAACGGTGAGGCTGGACCCGGGCGGCCGCACGGCGACCTCGGGCCCCGACGGCGCGTATGCCTTCAGCGCGCTGCCGGCGGGGGACTACACGGTCAGCGCCTCGGCCCCCGGCCTGCTCTTCATCCCCACCGGCACCGACGTGAAGCTCGGCCCGAGCGCGGCCGATGTGGACTTCCAGGCCCTGGCCGCGGACGGCGGCTTCGCCTGGTCGGGCGTGATGTATGTGGGAGCCCTCGGCTCCGGCGGCGGAGCGCTGGACACCTACGATCTGCAGAGCCAAGAGCAGAGCCATATCGCCGAGCCCTTCTCTCCGTTCCCTGCGCTGGACGTGGCCCCGGACGGTGAGCTGTACGGTATCGACCAGCCCTGCAGCCTGGTGCGCGTCGACCCGGTCAGCGGCGCCGAGCTGGAGTGCGTCGCGCTTCACACTTCCACCGCGGAGCTGCCGACCACTAACGCCATCACCTTCGCCCCGGACGGTACGCTCTATGCTGCCTGCTGGGACGGTGGCGCCCGCCTGTACCGCGGCAGTCCGACCACCGGCGAGATGACCCTGATCGGATCGCCCGGCACCCCGATCCTCGGCCTGGAGTACGCCGAGGGCACGCTGTACGCCGTCTCCTCCGGTGGCCTCTACACGCTGGACACAGCAACGGGCGCCATGCAGCTCGTGGGCGGCACCGGCAGCCAGGTGGCCGATCTAGACTATGGACCCGACCGCGTCATGCGTGGCGCCGGCTCTCAGGACACCGTCCTTCTGAGCATCAACCTGGCCACGGGAGCCGCCACCGGCGTCGGTGACCTGCAGGGGCCACCGGTGGGTCTTGCGTCGGGCGTACGCGAGCTTCACATGGAGGGCTACGCCGTGGCGGGGCGCGTCACTCGGGGCGGTCAGCCGCTGGCCGGCGTCACCATCGTCGCGCAGCCCGGCGGCAGGACGACGGTGACCGCCCCCACGGGCTTCTATGCTCTCCTGGGCCTGCCGGCAGGTGACTACACCGTCACCGCGCAGAAGACCGGCTACGATCTGCGGCCGCCGTCACAGAGCGCGACGTTGGGGCCGGACCGCCTGGACGTGAACTTCGCCGCACTGCTCGCGGGCCAGGACGCCGACGGCCTGCTGTACCTGGGTACGGACCATAGCGGCTCATCGCTGGATCTTTACGACCTTTCGTCCGGCACGCTGTCCACGATCGGCTCGGGCATCGACCCGACACCGATCGCTATGGATACCACGCCCGACGGCCGTCTCTACATCCTGAACGGGTCGGCTCTGGCCAGGGTCGACCATGAGACAGGGGCCGTCGTGGAGCGCATCACACTCCATGAGGGGGGCCAGACCGTGGAATGCA
>CAYRFY010000086.1:0-16891 GCA_964423635.1 uncultured Armatimonadia bacterium
AGGGTCAATCTCGTCCTGGTCATCGACCGCAGCGGGTCCATGTCCGGTGAGGGGAAGATGGGGTTCGCCATCGGCGCGGCCCTGGACGTCATCGACGGGCTGCAGCCCACGGACACGCTGTCCATTGTCGCCTACGATGACCGGGTCAGCGTGCTGGCTCCGGCCGGGCCGGTGAAAGACAGGAACTCTCTTCGGCAGAGGGTGAAGACACTCTCCCCCGGTGGGTCCACCAATATCCACGACGGGCTCAAGGAGGGCTACCGACAGGCCAGGGCGGGCTTTTCCCGGGAGGGTGTCAATCAGGTACTGCTGCTCTCGGACGGTGTGGTGACCGCGGGCGTGGAGGACATCAATGCCTTCGGTCAGATGGCCTCCTCCATGGCCGACGAGGACATCCAGACCACCACCGTGGGCATGGGCATGGACTTCGACGACCGGCTCATGGGCGAGATCGCCCAGCAGGGCCGGGGGAACTACCACTTCATCAAGGACGCCGCGGAGACCCGGGAGATCTTCCAACAGGAGCTGGGGCAGCTCACCCGCGTAGTCGCCAAGGCGGTGAAGCTGCGTATTGTCCTGCCCGACGGCGTGGATCTGGTCCGCGTCCTGGGCTCATCGGCCCTTACGGAGTCACAGGCCGCGGCCACCAGGCGCACCGAGGAGAAGATCGATCAGAAGGTCTACGACGAGCTGGGCATCCAGAAGGACCGGGCCGCGGACGACGAGCCGGGGATCAAGATGCTCCTGCCCCACTTCTACGCCGGCGACAGCCACGTCGTGATGCTCAAGGTGCGTGTGGCCAAAGGCACCGGCGAGCGGTCGGTGGCGAAGGTCGAGGTCAAGTACAAGGACCTGCTGTCCAGGCAGAACCGGGAGATCGTCAAGCAAGTGGCGATCCAGTACACCAGGGACAAGTCGGCCCTGGTGGCTTCCACCAGGCGTTCGGTGAAGAAGAACGTTCTGGGCTTCCAGACGGGCGAGGCCCTGCTACAGGCGGCCGAGCTGATACGTCGGGACAGGGTCTCCGAGGCGGCGCAGGCCGTGGACGAGCACATGGCACTCCTGGGCGTGGCGGCGCAGGAATGGAACGACAGGGACCTGGACCGCGACGGGCACCTACTCAGCCAGTATCAGAAAGTCATTGCCTCCGCCGCCGGCGGCATGAATCCGCACCTGGGCAGCTATCTGGCCAAGTCCATGAGCTACTCGGGTTACGAGCTCACACGGTAGAGCCCTCTGGAATAGCTCGCCGCGGGACCGAGGTGCGCTCGGGCGATGCCACCCGGTGCCGAGCCTGTGGACGCCCCTGTGCCCAGACCCACGACCGAAGGGAGTGCGAGGCGCAGCATGGCACGACAAGCCTTCATCCTGATCGCCGCGCTGGCGCTGATGAGCGCACACGCGGGTCTTTCGCAGGGGCTCTCCAGGCCGGTGACCACGGTGGAGGTGCCGCTTGACGGCACCGCCCTCGCCCTGCGCTCCGTGGCCGCCGGAGTGTCCGCCCGACTCCGGGTCACGGGCATATTCACCTGCAGTATCGACGGCAAGACGTATGACGCCTGCTTCCGCACCGACGCCTCCGGCGAGTTCTCCGAGCCCCACGACCTGCTGGTCGTCCGACCCGATGGCAGCTCACCGGAGGAGCGCGACCTTGAGAAACACAGCTATCTGTTCCGCCCCCCGCCCGGTTCCGAACGCGAGCCGACCAGCTTCACCGTAGCCCTGGACGTCAACAAGCTGGTGCGGGAGTTCATCCGGCCGCCCTCGGAAGTGCGCTCATCGCTATCGGGGGATCTGAAGGTGACCCTGCTCGTGGCCCCTCCGCCCCACGCCATACCGGTGGCGGGCGCCATGCTCGTCATTCCTGTGCTCCTGGTGGCCGTTTTCCTGGGCTTGATGGTGCACGGCAAGCGCCGGGCGGGGGCGTTGGCCTTCTCGGATGTCACGGACCTCCGGGGCCGCATCCGCGAGAAGTCCGAACGCGCAACGGACGAGATCGGCTCCGGAGAGGGGCTGCTTTCGGAGCTAGGCCGGCGCGTGCAGGAGCTCCGTGAGGGTGCCGAGGAGGTGGCAAAGCATGTGGTCTTGTTCCGCAGGACCCGTGCGCTTTGCGATGTCGAGGGCGTGAAGCGACAGATTGAGGCCATGGAGCGCCGGGCCGAGGCGGCAGTTGGCGAGCCTCTGCGCAGGCGCTACGAGCAGGAGATCGCCGGCAAGCGACAGACCCTGGAGTTCCTGCAGGCCAATGAGGACCGTGAGGCCGAGTACCTGCTGCGCCTGGCCGGCGTGGAGACGGCCCTGGACAACCTGCTTCTCAAACTCCCCGAGCTCCGCGTCGCATTGTCGGACACCGACTCCGATGAGATCGCGGTGGACGAGGTGGACCGCGAGCTGGAATTGCTTCACAAGACCGTGGCCGAGACCCGCGAGCAACTGCCCGCCGGCACCGCCGCCGGGATACTGTGACCCCGGAGCGTCGGATGCTCACCGGTCGGTGCCGCGCACCGGACGCCGGACCCGGCACTCGCAGGTGATGGGCCGGGGGCGGGAGGACGCGGCGCAAGAGCGGGTCCGTGGCGACCAACGTCCATGCGGGGCTCCTGGCATGACCGGGCCCGCTAGGGTGTCGTACCGTCCGGGGCGCCGCGCCACTTGGCTTCCGGGAGGAAGGTCTCGACCTGGAGCCCTTCCGGACCCAGCGTTGTGAGCACGGCGCCACAATCCTCGGTCGAGTAGACCTCCCGACACAGTCGGCGACAGAGCTCCTCCCCGCCTCGCTGCTCCCATTCACCGGCCTGAGAGACCACCGCCACCCGAGGGTCGACGGCCCAGTAGAACTCGGGCAGGGCGGAGCTCTCGCGGCCGTGGTGAGGCACCTGCAGGAACTCCGCCCGCAGGTGACGGCCGTAGCCGCACTCCAGAAGCCGCCGCATTCCGGGTATCTCCAGGTCGCCGGGGAGCAGAGCGAAGTGCCCGCCGACCTCGACTCGGAGCACCAGCGAGGCGTCATTGTCGCTGAGCTGCTTCGTCCCCGCCGGCGGCGACAGGACCTGGATCTCACAGCCCCCGATCCGCAATGCACTGCCGGCCGTAACGCGATGTATCCGGGCGCCGCGGGCGGTCATGGCGCCGAGAACGGCGTCCAGACTCGAGACCTCGCGGGGCGGCCCGAGGATGACCCAGCCGATTGCCACATGCCGGCACAGCGGCTCCAGGGCACCGTAGTGGTCGGCATCGGCGTGAGAGATAACCACGGCGTCCAGCCTGCGAATGCCCCTGCGGGCCAGATAGGGGACCACCACGGAGTCGGCAAGCATCTGCGGGCCCAGGGACATGCTACAGCCGGCATCGATCAGCACGGTGCCGCGACCGGGGCTTTCGATCAGCGTGCACTGGCCCTCGCCGACGTCGAAGGTCATGATGCGCGGGGCCATTGGGCGCAGCACATTGACGGCATGCACAGCGGAGCACAGGCCGATGGCCACCGCCGCGACGCACAGGAGCATCGCCCGCTGACGGTGCCACAGCTCGCCCAGGCGGTCCGTACGCCACAGGTACAGGAGCCCCGCCGCCGCAAGGAGCCACAGCCAGCAGATCAGGGGGTGGAGCCAGAGGGGCTCCACACAGGCCAGGGGCGCGGAGGACATGCGGCGGACGACCCAGAGCGTCGCGGCCAGCAGCACCCGGGCACCGGCACACGGGAGCGTAGCCAACGGCACCCACAGAGAGCCCAGCACCGCGGCGACCAGGCCAACGACCAGCACCAGCCCGGACAGCGGCACGACCACGAGGTTCGCCGCAACGCCCACCAGGGCCATGGAGCTGAAGTTGTGGATCAAGATCGGCGTGGTCAGAAGCCAGGCCCCGGCTGTACCCAGCGCGGCCTGGTGCGGAGTGCCGCCCCCCAGACGCCGTACCGCGGGAAGGGCGAGCTGCTCTTCGCTCTGCCGTCGCGGCACCGCGGCGACGAAGACCGCCACTGTGGCGGCGAAGGTAAGCTGCGCTCCCACCGAGAACACGACGGAGGTATCCGACAGGCACAGGACCAGGGCGGCCAGGGCCACGGCCGAAGGCAGGTCGTAGCGGCGACCACGCACCCCCGCCAGCAGGGCCACGGCCGCCATCAGAAGGGCTCGGAGCACGGAGGGTTCCGTGCCCACGATCAGCCCAAACCACAGCAGCACCAGCCCCAGGAGGCTCAGCCCCCACCAACTCAGGTGCCGCCCCGCACCCATCACCGCCGTCACGAACACGACGATGAGGCTGATCTGGGCACCGGAGACCACGAGCAGGTGGATCGTGCCCGTCCGGCGGAACCACTCCGCCGTCTCACGGTCGACCTTCCCCACCGCCCCGCCGAATACCATGGACCCCAGCAGGTCGATGTGCACCTTCCTTTGCGCGTCCGAGCCGGGCATGGCGCGGTCCAACACGGAGGCGATGCGCTCCCGCACGCGCTTCGCGACGCCCTCCACACGCACCCACCAGGACGGCCGCCCGAAGGCCACCCAACTCCGCCCAACAATCTGGCAGTGCACGCCCACCCGGCGCCACGAGGCCGATGGGTCTTCCTGATACCAGTTGGTGGCCTCACGCAGCGGATGGAAGTCGGCATCGGAAGCCACCACGCGCTGACCCGCCAGGGGAAGCTTACCGCGAGGCAACCCACCGACGAGGAAACGGGCACGCCCGCGGACCGCGTGCTTCACGCCATCGGAGGTGGTTACCTCCGACACGCGGCATACGTAAGCCGCGCTGCCTTCGGGCGCGGCCGGCGACAGAAGGGTGAGGACCATCGCTGTATGACGCTGTCCGATGAAGTGGGAGGGGTCCCGCGGGCCGGGCAACACGTTCCAGGTGTGCAGGGCCGCGCCGAGAAACAGGGCGGCCAGCAGGACGCCCGCCACCCGCAGCCGCTCGCAACGACCGAAGATGGCCAGCGCGCAGGCACAGGCCGCGACCGAGGCCCAGAGCTCCACAGGCGGCCGCAGCCACTGGGCGGCGACGATACCCAGCACGACCGCCGCCGCCAGCGCGATCAGCGGACGCGCCCGCAGCGCCGTGAGGATGTCATGGGGGAACGGGGCAGCGGCCGCGAAATCCCTGGGCATGGGTCAAAGCGCAATGCTCTCGGATGGCCTCCGGGCCTCTGATGCTCAGTGTTTGCTTGGCCATGTGACACACACAAGGCACATACCACATTACCTTGTGCGTATCCTGCTGGAGTGGTTCAACGCGCCGGGGAGGTTCACCTTCCTGCGCGATCGGACGAGGGGGGAGAGACGGCAGCGGACAGAGGCGACGGCGGGTTGGGCCCCGTCCGAGGGGTGCGCGCGTGCCGGTCGAGGCGGTGTGTTCTCAGGCAGAGGGCAATGGCGGCGGACGACAGACTCAGGGGCTGGGGGATCAGGAACACCAGCGCATGTTGGGGGCCGGGTAGATCCCCCGAGTTGGCAACACAACGGGGAGCCCTATCCGGCCCCACATGCAGCGTCACAACGGGGTCATCGTGTGGTTCCGCGGCGGTCCGACGCCGGTCGGCACCGGTGTAGTTCCGATCCGCACCCGACGTACCGTCGGGTCAGCTCTCCTGCGCGCCGGCCACGGCGCGGTAGAGCAATCCGGCCACCGCCGCCCCAACGATGGGAGCCACCCAAAACAACCATAACTGAGCGGTCGCCCAGTCCGAGACGAACACCGCTACTCCGGTGCTCCGTGCCGGGTTCACCGAGGTGTTCGTGACGGGGATGCTGATCAGGTGGATGAGCGTCAGACACAGGCCGATGGCGATGGGGGCAAAGCCCGCCGGGGCCCTTTTGTCGGTCGCTCCGAGGATGACCATCAGAAACATCATCGTCATCACGACTTCGCAGAGCATACACGCGGGAAGGTCATATCCACCCGGTGAATGGGCGCCATACCCGTTGGCCGCGAAGCCGCCGCTGACGCTGAACTCCGGGTTCCCACTGGCGATAACCCACAGCACCAGCCCGGCCAGGAGCCCGCCGGCCACCTGGGCGATGATGTACGGCACCACGTCTCGCCCCGGTATCCTCTTCCCCACCCACAGCCCCACCGTCACGGCGGGGTTCAGGTGACAGCCGGAGATGTGGCCGATGGCATAGGCCATGGTCAGCACCGTCAGCCCGAAGGCCAGCGACACTCCCACCAGCCCGATCCCCACATCCGGGAACTTCGCCGCCAAGACCGCACTCCCGCAACCGCCCAGCACCAGCCAGAACGTCCCAATGACCTCGGCCGCCGCCCGTCGTGACATGGGCATTGCCTCTTCCACCCTTCACATGAGCATTCGCCCCTGTCGCCCCGCGCAGGGCACCGGGCGACAGGGGCGTCTTCTCACAGGTGTAGCACCGTCACCGATCAAATAGGCGACACAATGGCCGTCGCCGTCTCAGGCCTCGTCCAACTGTGAGGTGCAGTGGGGGCAGCGAGTGGCCGCGGTCGGAATGTCCGTCTGACAGAAAGGACAGGGCTTCTCCGTGGCTTCCTCGGCGGCTTGCTCCTCCTTGCGCATGTGGTTGACGGCCTTGACCACCAGGAACACCGCGAAGGCTACGATGATGAAGCTGATCGCCTGGTTGAGAAACACGCCGTAGCGGATGAGTGGAGCCCCCGCGGCCTGGGCGGCCTCCAACGAGGCGAATTGCTCTCCGGACAGGTTGATGTACAGGCTGGAGAAGTCCACCTTCCCCAGTATCAGTCCGATCGGCGGCATGATGATGTCTTCGACCAGCGAGGTGACGATCTTGCCGAAGGCCGCGCCGATGATGATGCCCACGGCCATGTCCAGCATGTTCCCCTTGATCGCGAACTCCTTGAACTCTTTGAGCATAGCCAGACGCCCTCCCGACTTGGTTTGCCAGAGGTGATGGCAAGGCCTTCAGGGTCGGGCGGGCCTGCAGCCTCCGGTGTAGCCGTGGCCGATTCCCGTCCTGAGCGTCTGCCGGCGATGGGCATCACCGCTATTCCGTTCGTCAACAATACCCACGGGTCCTGTATTTCAACCCTGCATGCCCGGCACCGTGGACCCCGCCGGTCGTCAACGCTCCCCGTCTACCCCGGAGGGGGCGTCCTCCTCCAGGGGCCAGATCGGGCGCCGCAGGCGCTTGTAGGGGTATAGATGCACTTCGGGACTGTGGACACCGGGGGTGTCGAGGTCGTAGATCGCTGTGGCGATGGGGCCGTAGTCGGCGCGGAAATGCACCGCCGACTTCAGGCCGATAATCAGCCGCTCCGTGGGCTCGATAGCCAGAGAGCGCAGGGCCTGCATATCGAAGGGCTGGATCCGCCTCTCGGTGAGCACGATCTCCACCTCACCCACGACGAAGACCACGGCACGGCCCATATCCACCGGCAGGCCGGTCATCATCGGGCCGCGGTTGCGGTAGCGGCCGTCGGAGATCAGGCGCACGTGGCCGTGGAGCGCCAGCGGCTCGCCGTGGCGGTCGTCCGTCTTGCCACCGACCTGTAGCGTGGTATCCGCGCCGACGCCGGCGGCCACGGCCTCGGCCACCGCCTCCGCGTCGGCGATGATGGCCACCGTCGACCGGGGAGCCCCCAAATCCAGCAAGGCCTTGAGCATCACCGTCCCATCGCACGGCGCCCCCCCTCCCGGATTGTCCGAGCCGTCGGCGAGGATCACCGGCCCCTCCCCCGACGCCATCGCCTCCCGGATCGCCTGCTCCGGAGGGGTTAGGGCCAGGCGGAACTGCTCCCGGCGCTCCCACACGAAGCGTGCCACCTCATCCGCCGCCTGCTGGGCCATTTGGGCGTCACCGTCGGCGTTCACCACCACCGCCGCCCCTGCGTCGCGGACGTCGGAGAAGGGGAAGCCGCCGGCGAAGGTCACACTCAGGACGCCGGGCCGGCTCTCGACCTCGTGCACCAGGGCGAACACGTCCTGCATCGGCGAGATCAGGGTGCACTGCTTCGGCGGCCCGATGAGCATGTTCACCTGGGAAAAGCCCGTGGCGGGTCGTACCCTCCCCTCGACTGTGTCGATGAGCAGGCGCGCCGCCTCGGCCCCCCGCTGGGCGCAGTCCACATGCGGGTACGTGTCATAGCCGATGAGCGCCGTCGCCTCGGCCGCCATGGCAGCGGTGATATTGGCGTGCAAATCCAGCGTGCTCACGATCGGTACTCCCGGGCCCACGGCCCGGCGCACCCGGGAGATGATGTCCCCCTCGGCATCCTCGAGCTCTTCGGTCACCATGGCGCCGTGCAGGTCCAGGAGAACACCATCCACGGGGCCGGCATCCGCCAGTTCGGCCAGCAACAGGTGAATGAGCCGCTCATAGGCGGCCTGCTCCACGATCCCCGAAGGCTGGGCGAAAGTCCAGATCAGTGGCGCGATCTCGATCCCGACCTTCTCCAGCACCTCGATATATCCCCCGGTGGGCACCTTCACGCCCCGCAGGGTGTCCAGCACCTGCTCCCCCGACATCAGGCCCGGATGTCCGCCGCTGCGGGTGAAATCATCGATGGTCGTCTTGCCTGTCGCGAACGTATTCGTCTCATGAGCGATACCGCCGATAGCAATGCGCATAGATCATCACCGGGTCAGAGAATGTGAACGTGGGCGGAAACGATGGCGACGGCGCAGACGGCCGCGGGGAGCGGCACCTGTACACCCACAAGAGACGGGCCGCCGTCCCGGTGTCCGCCTTGCCTCAGCCGTCACTCCAGGGGCTCTCCACAGTCGATACAGAAGCTCACCCTCGAGGGGTTTTCCCTGCCACACCGGGGACAGGGGACGCTCTCGATGTCCCCGCGGGGGCGCGAAGCCCTGCCCCAGGCTCCCGGCCGGCGCGTGACGATGTGCTCGATGGGAGGGGGCAGGAGGGGGGCGAGGCTCTCTACCGGCTCGGGGTCGCCACCGTCCGGCCCGGCTACCTCCGGCGCAGCGGCAAGTGTGGGGTCGGGCGGCGGGTCCGCATCTCGAGGTTCTTCTCCCGGCTCGGAGATGTCCGGATTCGAGAGTCCGCCGGCCTCCTCAGCCACCGCCTGCGGCTCGGGCGGCGTCGGCTCAGGCGCCTGCACCAGATCCACCTCGAAGTCGTCGCCCAGCGCCCGCTCCATGCGGGCCAGGTCCTCGGCCCCGTTGGGAACGGTGGGGTCCAGTTCCAGGGCCCGCGCCATGGCCTCGGCCGCCTGGCGATAGGCGCCGAGGTGCTCGTTCGCCAGGGCCAACACCTGCAGGGAGGCCACATCATCCGGGTCCAGGGCCAAAGCGGACCGGGCATAGGCCAGGGCGGCTTTCCACCGACCGAGCCGGGCCAGCAGTTGCGCGGCACTGGCATGGGCGAACACGCTCTGGGGGTCACGGCGAATGAGTTGTGCGAAGGCCTCGGCCGCCCGACTTAGCTCCCCCAGCTCCGACAGCGCCAGGGCCCGGTAGGCATGCAGATCGACGCTGTCCGGCCAGCGCTCGAGCGCCTCCTGTGCCACCCCAAGCGCCTTCTCCGGGTCTCCGGCGTCCAGATGCCTGCGGGCCGCCAGAGCGTGGGGGCGCGGACCGGCCTCGGAACTCGGACGCGAACCGCGGCCATTCTGCCCCACCGCAGCGATGATACCGTCCACGATCGCTCGGGCCTCGGACCTCTCGGCGGCGGTGAGACTCACCGCGGGCGACAGCTCCACGGTCGGGCCGCCCTCACCCAGCACGACAGAGAGCCCCAGCACCGGAGCCCCGCGGAGCAACCGGCGCAGGCGCCCATCCGAGTTGAGCGCCCCCAGTAGCTCCAGCAGGAGGGCCGCCGACACCCTCACCGGTCCTGCGCTGTGCTCAGCGTCACCCATCAGTACCCGCCTCGTGAGCGTGGATGACCGGCGGCGGCTCCGGTACGGTGATCCTGTTGGGCGGTGCCGTTATCCGTCGTTATCCTGTCCATCCTGTCCATCCTGTTAGACGGTCGTTGCCGTCGCCGTTGCATTCCCTCAGTCCTCCACCACCACGACGCGGCAGGGGGCGGCGCAGGCTTCCTCGAGCTTCATCGGCAGGGCGCAGAGCTTTACCCTGTCACTCCGCACGGCGGCGACATTCACTACCGGCGCCAGCAGGAGGGTCCCCTGATCGAAGAAGCGGGGCCAGAAGCCCTGAGGGTCGGTCCAGCTATCGAATCTGGGCACATCGCCGCACATCATGAAGGGCTCGTGGTCGAGGATCCAATCCATGGCCGCCCGCGAGACCCACGGGCACTTGTCGACGAAGTCCGGCTCGCGCCAGTGGCCGTCCCAGCCCGTGTGCAGGAGGATCACATCCCCGCGACGGACTTCCACGCCGCAGGCCTGGAGGTCCTCCACCTCAACGCAGCCATCGGGCCCCTTGGGGACACGGAGGATAGCGCAATCGCGCATCCACAGGTCCTGGAGCGGTATGTCGATCAGAGGCGGGCCGTCGCGCTTGACGTGCAATGAGGTCTCCAGATAGGTGCCCGACTGCACACTCATCCCCATGCGCCAGGAGTAGGTCTTGTGCTCGATCCACTCGGGCGGGGCCACTTCCTGCACTTCCACTTCGCCGTAGGGGCCGCCGTAGGTCCACATGCCCTGGTAGATCGGTCCGCTGATGTCGGTGATTGTCATACGAAGGGCCTCCGGAAGACGGGGACGGGGCCGTTGCTCCGCCCCCGGGCCGTAGGGTCCAGGGGCAATGTCTCGGCCGGTCCGTGAGTGCGCTACTGCAGTTCGCCACCGGCGCCGGTTTCCCTCCGGGGCGTCGGGGGCCTGTGCGCCTGTCGTGAAGTCCTTCGGCACCCTCGGATGCGCGGGGCCGGGTGGCGTCAGGTGGGGAGGCGCTTCTTCAATGCGGAGACAATGCGTTCACCAGACCATGAGGACACGCATCCTACGCGTCTCGAGCCATGGCAACGAGGCACCTGGAGGTCCGGCTGAAGAGCGGGTTCAGTCGTGATGATGTCATCCCGGAGCGCCGGCGTCACAAGCCCGGGCGACGCAAGCTCAGGCTTGTGCCGCTTGGGCGAAGGATCTCATTGAATGCCAGGGGATTGTACGAGCCGCTTTCACCGGGAGCGGACGCTCTCAGAATGACCCTTCCATGCGAATGTGGACTTTCCGGCCGCGCCTACAGGCGACAGGTTCGCACGGCAGACGGCGCCTCAGGCCCCGCCCCCTCTGCATCGTCCCGCCCGGCGGGAGCCGCCAAGGGGAGGAGAAACGCCACGCCTTCGCGGTTGACAAGTCCGCCTCCAGGCCCCACAATAGCCCGGTTGGATTCGTTAGAACCGTCTCGACCTCCTGTCCTACCCATGCGAGATAGCGACACATGCAACAGACCCTGACCCAGCCGGATATCCCCGACGACTATCGGCGCCGTGGCGTGACGCTCAGAATCATCCTGATCTCTGCTGTCGTGGCGCCCCTGAACGCCTATTTCATGGCGGACCTGCACCGCCGCAGCATCGAGGACTCTACGGTCGTCTCGCTGTTTTGGAACTGCGTCTTCATGCTCGTGGTGTTCCGGCTCATCAATCAGGTCCTCTTGCGCTGGGCGCCGAAGTCCGCCTTCTCGCCGGCCGAGTTGTTGTCGTTCTTCATACTCATCAGTGTCTCCACCTGTGCCAGCGGCATCGACACGCTGAAGACGAACTTCGCCACCCTCCACGGCTACGCGTACTTCGCCAGCCCCGAAAACGGCTGGGAAGACCTGTTTGGCAAGTACGTCCCCCAGAGCATGACGGTCAGCGACATGCGGGCCCTGGAGCGGCTGTGGACCGGGGACAGCTCCATCTTCGACCCGGACAATTACAGGGTCTGGGCGCCGGTGATGGTGCGCTGGTGGCTGTTTTTCACCTTCCTGTGGGGTGCCCCGGCGGGCCTGGCCGTGCTCTTCCGCCAAAGATGGGTGGAGCGCGAGCGGATGAGCTTCCCCATCGTGCAGCTTCCCTTCGAGGTCAGTCAGAACCGGCCCGCGAGCGTGAAGCACACGGCCTTCTGGATCGCCTTCGGTGCAGCGGCCTTGATCAATATCGTCAACGGCCTGCACGTGTTCTACCCCGGTCTTCCCGAGATCCCTGTGAAGATCGATCAGTCCGAGGCGCTGAACCTCAACAAGTTCTTCGTCGGCCGGCCCTGGAACGCCGTGGGACGCCTGTACGCCTGCGCCTATCCCTTCATCACCGGCCTGGGCCTGCTTTTGCCCCAGGAGCTGAGCCTGTCGCTGTGGCTGTTCCACATCTTCTGGAAGGCCGAGGCCATCGGGGTGTCCTGGGCGGGCTGGACCAATGTGCGCGAGTTCCCGTTCATGAAGGAGCAGTCGTTCGGCGGCTATCTGGCGATCCTGGGCTTCGCGCTCTGGGCGGCGCGGCCGTACTTCAAGGCGGTGGGCCAGCGGATCATCGGTGCCGGCGACCCGAAGATGGATGAGAAAGAGCCCCTGCGCTACCAGACGGCCTTCATCATCTTCGCGGTGGGTCTGATCTACGTGGTGGCCGTGGGCATCTCGATCAAGATGGCCACCTGGGTCTCGGTGGCCTTCTTCATCCAGTATTACATCATGACCATGATCGTGGGCCGGATCCGGGCGGAGATGGGCCTGCCCACCCACGAACTGGAGCGCCTGGGCCCCACGGTGATGCAGGGCAATATGCTGGGCGAGCGCATCCTGGGCCGCCAGAATCTCACCTCCCTGTCGCTGTTCTTCGGCTTCACCCGGGGCATCCGCAATATCCCCTATCCCCACATGTTCGAGGGCATCTACCTCTCCGAGCGTCTGGGGGCCGACAGCAAGAAGCTCCTGATCGCGACCATGGTGTTTGTGCCCCTCAGCACGGTGGCGGCATACTTCTGGTACCTCTACCTGGGTTATCAGCACGGTATCGGCGCCGACTGGAACAAGTGGATGCCGTGGTCGTGCCAGGAGGCCTGGAACCAGCTTGGGGGCTGGACCAACCAGCCGGCGGGGTTCAGTTGGGGGCGCACCATCGCCATCCTGGTGGGCTTCGTGATCTACTTCGGTCTGATGATCGTGCGCACCACGTGGGTCTGGTGGCCGATCCACCCGGCGGGCTTCGCCATCAGCACCACCTGGTACATGTCCCACATGTGGACGCCGATGCTGATCGCGTGGGTGACCAAGAGCCTGGTGTCCAGGTATGGTGGCATCAGCGGGGTGAGGTCTCTGGCGCCGATTGCCTTCGGCCTGATTCTGGGAGACGTGATCACCGGGTCGATGTGGACGACGTACTCGCTGATAACGCGGGTCAATACCTACGCGTTCTGGCCGTAGGGACTGGGAGAACGGCGGAGAACGGCCAAGAACGACCGGGAAACTTCAGACCACGGAGAGCACGGAGTTCCACGGAGAACGGCGAACGCGAAACGGAGAGATACAGAGAACGGCGGGGAGCTGCCGGAGACGACTCGGTGCCGCCGGCCGGTTGGGACCCGCACGGTCAACGTGGCCTCAGCGCCCTCCAGGCTTCCCTCTCTCGCTCATCCGCGGCACGACTGCGAAAACCGCACGAGGCCGTCGGCCTTCGCCCCGGGGCAGGACCGCGCCACCCTCAGAGGGAACCTCCCTGAAGTAGGCTTCACGAATGCCTCCTCGGGAGGGCTTTGCCATGCGCCGCCTGTGCCCCGCCATCGCCCTGGCCCTGGTTCTCGCCTCGCCCGCCTGCACGCAGACCCCTGACGAGCCCACCTGGTATCCGCCCTCCGAGCCCTCGCCGTTCATTCCCGATGCCGCCACACGCATCGCCGGGCCGGAGGGCAGCAGCACCGCTTTCTTCCGCACCACCTGGGGTATCGAGGGGGCCGTGAAGCGCGCGGTGCTGTGCCTCTCTCCACAGCAGACCGTCCGGGTGTACCTGGATGGCAAGATCGTCTGCGAGGGCCAAGACAGCCACCAGGGGGCGCCCGTGTTTGTGGATGTCACCCCCCGGCTCAAGCCCGGAGCCGTATTCGTGGCGGCGAAGGTCGCCTCCGACTGGCGGCCCGCACTGTACTTGCAGATGCGCGTAGAGTATGGGGATGGCTCGGTAGACGACCTGGTGAGCTCGGGGGTTTGGGAGGCCTGCAGCAGGCCCGGCGACGACTGGCTCAGCAACCCCCGGGCGGAGGGCGACTGGGAGCCTGCCCGGGTGCTGGACGGCTACCGGGGCGAGGGTAGGGCCTTTTGGCAGCACGATTTCGCCCTCCTGCCCCGCGAGCAGCTTCAGGCCAAGATGGCCGCACACAACGACGCCCTACAGGCGCTTTGGGAGGCCGATCGGCGCGTGCCGGGGCTGCAGATCACCCAGGCTCCCGAGGAGCCCCGGTGGGCGACGCAGTTCGCGGACATGTGTCGTATCGACGAGGCCACGGGCCAGCTCATCGACGGCGCCGGGCAGGTGCGGCACCTGTTTTTCACCATCTATGGCCAGAAGGGTCTCGGCCTGCTGGGTTGGGACTTCGACCGTTACGAGCGCGACCTGGACTTGATGGCCGCCGCCGACGTCAATCTCTACATCCGGTTCCTGGGCTGGGGCAACCTGCTCACCGCGGAGGGCGAATGGGCCCTGCTGCAGGAGCAACCCGGGGGCACCGACTTGCCCCACTTCGACCGCGCCATCGACGTGCTGGACCATTTCATCCGTCGGGCCCACGCCCACGGCCGCTACATCGTGTTCGAGGGCGATTTCTTCTGGAGCGCCCACCCCGAGGTTGTTCTTCCTCCCTATCGCTCTCGCTACCATCTCTACCCGGAGGTCGCCGAGGCCCAGGCTCTGGCGATGCGACGCATCATGCACCGGTACTCCGAGTGCGAAAACGTGCTGGGCATGATGATCGGCGAGGAGGACATCGTCCTGGAGCACGACCTGGCAAATCCCCACCAAAAGCAGCTTTTCGCCGAGTTTCTGAAGCGCAAGTACGGGACGGTGGAGGCCTTTCGGGAGCAGACGCCCTGGGGCTACGACTACAAGGACCTGTCCGGCTTTCGCCGCCATAGCGTGAAGCCCGAGTTCTGGCCGGATGTGGACGAGGAGACCGTGCTCGTGCCCGGCTTCGAGCCCTGCGACGATCCCTTCGCGAACGCCGAGAGCCTTCAGGACATCCCACTTCCGCTGTGGCCGCGGTTCCTCAGCCCGGAGGACAGGTCCATCGAGCTTCCCAGCTTCAGGTCGTACAACCAGTTCACCCCCGAAGACCCGTTGTGGATCGACTTCTATGAGATGCGTGAGGACGAGCTTCTGTTTGGCATGCTGTGCCAGTTCTCCGGCATCCTGCGTCAGGGCATGCCGCGGCAGCTTCTGTTCTACTCCAATGCCCAGGACTTCACCAATAGCTGGCACTTCCTGCACCTGTACCGCCGGGCGGATCTGCCTTTCGATGCGATCGGCGTGGGGTGCCATGATTCGGGCCAGAACCTGTGGCAGCTCCCGGCCTGGGCCACGGTGCGCAAGGCCATCAAGGTGGTCTCGGCGTACCGTCCCTACGCGCTGTCGCCCGGCAGCCCTGCGGCCGGCATCGCCTCCGGCGAGGGGGAGGGCGGTAGGGCCGAGCAGCCCGAGGAGGTGCTGAACTACTATCGCGGCGCGCTGTTCGACGAGATCGGCGGCGGCGTGGCCTGGACCCAGACCTATACCTGGAACCACATGAGCGGAGCCCACGGGGACACCTTGCCCCACGAGACCCCGCTATTGCGCTGGATGGGCCAGTTCCTGCCCGCCGTGCAGGGCGTGGAGTTCTCCCTGCGCCGCCCGGTTGAGGTGCTGCTGGTGCGCAATGCCAATCTGGCGCACAGCAACATGAGCGGCCTGGACTACGGGAACGCGATGGCGGTGGCCGAAGCCCTGACCCAGCTCAACGTGGAGTTCGACATCGTCATGGACCGCGACCTGTGCTATGGTCCCGAGGACCTCAAGATCGATCTGAGCCCATACCGGCTGGTGATCCTGCCCTCGGTGACCCTCGACAGCTTCGGGCACGTCTGGGAAGTGCTGGATCGCTGGCTCGGCGATCCGCAAAGTGCCGGCGGGCGAATTCTCGCTCTGGGACGCATCGGCAAGCGCGGACCGCGCCTGCAACCCCTGACGGCCTTTCCCGAACCCCTCGGCACGTGGCTGGGGATGGAGGACTACGAGGCGCAGGTGTCCCTCCAGGGCCCCCAGGAGCTGGTGCTCACCTGTGAGACCGGGGAGGAGCCACTGACCGTGGACTTCGGCAAGGTCCCGCCCACGGGGACGTTCGGCGACGAGGGCGCCCTCCTGCGAACCGCGGCCGGCGACGTGATCGGTCGCGTCTCCGAGCACGGTGGCAACGCGATCCACGCCTTCGGCTTTCCCCTCGGCCTGGCCCATGAGCCGCTCTGGGGCATGAGCCCGGAGCAGGAGCCCCGCGACGCGCTGGTGCCGATCTACGAGGCGCTGCTGCAGGCCGCCGGAGTGCAGCGCCCGGTCCTCGCGCCCCACAACATCCGGGTGTACCCCGCCACCGACGGGCGCATGATCCTGATCCGCGAGCGGGCAGGGATAGCCACCGACGCCGAGGTGGCGGTGAAGCTCCCCGGCAGAATCGACTTCGCCGGACTTGGGGAGACCCACGGCGAGGACGGATACACGCGATTCCGTGTGGAGCTGAAGCCCTGGGAGGGCAAGTGGTGGAAGGCGGAGTAGGCGAACGACGGGGAAACGTCAGACCACGGAGACACAGAGAGCACGGAGCTCCACGGAGAACGGCGGACGGCTCAACACAGAGACGGAGAGAACGGCTGAGAAAGGCGAGGAACAGCACGGCCGAGGGGGAGGTGTGGTGCCCGCCAGCCATTGCTGGGGCCGCAGGCGTCTCGTCCCACAGGGCGGGACCGTTCGCCGTTGACGCCGCAGCCGTTGACGCCGCAGCCGTTGACGCCGCAGCCGTTGACGCCGTAGCC
>CAYRFY010000087.1:0-16888 GCA_964423635.1 uncultured Armatimonadia bacterium
TACCGCAACCGCCCCTGGCCCACTTGCACCTACCTGTGTGGGACACCCTGCGGATCACGCTCCTTGAGTGTCGCGCGCATTACTGATGCGCCGCGACGGATTGTGCAAACCCAAATGAGAAGCGGCCGCGCTGGTGCCGTGGCCGCGTGAAGAGGCATCCTGTGGGGGTGTGCGCCCAGCCGCCTGAGACCGGTCACCGCTCTCCGTCTTCCTCCGCCTCGATCTCGCTGCGCATCCGGGCCAATTCGTCCCGGGTCAGCTTCCACTCCGGCGGTCCGGGGTCGCCGAGCCCCTCCGCCGCGGCCGGGTCCCGCGGAATACTTCCCTCCTCGCGCTGCAGCTTCAGCACATAGCGCGAGACGTGCTGCTGCAGGGCAAAGGGCAGCGCCCTCAGGTGGCGGATCAACTCCTGCTCGAACCTCGTCAGCTTGAAGGGTTCGTCCACCGAGGGGCTCTCCTGACCTGTATCGTCGCCCGTCGTGCTGTGCCCGGTGTGCGCGGATAGCCCGGCCGTGGCACCGACCTCGCCGTTGGCACCTCGTATGTCGGGCTTTCCAGCCCGACTCGGCGATCCCGCCCTGCGGGATTGCCGCCTGGCCGTGACGCCGACCCCGCCGTTGGCCACCTCGTAGGTCGGGCTGGAAAGCCCGATCCCGCCTTGCGGGACGTTCACGAACGGCGTGATCGCGACCCCAGGACTTGATTCATCTGTGCAGAAGTCGGTGCATATAGGCATCTAGTGCAGGAAGTGCCGGATCCCGCTGAAGACCATGATGATCCCCAATCGGTTGGCGGCGGCGATGACCTCATCGTCCTTCACCGAGCCGCCCGGCTGAATGATGGCCTTAGCTCCGGTCTTGACCGCGGCTTCAAGACCGTCGGGAGCCGGGAACATCGCGTCCGAGGCCAGGCAGGAACCCTCCGCCCTCTTCCCGGCCTTCCTTGCCGCGATGAGAGACGAGTCGATCCGGCTCATCTGACCCGCGCCGCAGCCGACCAGCCGCTTGCCCTGCACCAGGACGATGGCATTGCTCTTGACATGCTTGGCCACGCGGTCGGCGAACAGCAGGGCCTCGAGCTCCTCGGCCGTGGGCTGCTTGTCGGTGACGACCCTGGCGTCCATGCTTGCAACCGTCTTGGCGTCCGGCGTCTGGGCCACGATGCCGCCCGGAATCTTCTTGATGTCCAGGTCCGCATACCGGCCCTCGGGAGCGAACTGGCTCATCAGCATCACCCGCACATTCCTCCGCTTGCCCAGCACCTCGAGGGCCTCGTCGGTGTAGCCCGGAGCGATGACGCATTCAGGGAAGGCGCTGATGATCAGGCTCTCGTCATCCCCGCTCTCGGCCCGATACCGCGGCTCGATGACCTCGCGCAGGAAGTCATTGTTCCCGACCAGCGCCGCCGTCTCGGCATCCAGCACCCGGTTGAACCCGAAGATACCGCCGAAAGCCGAGATCGGATCGGTCGACCAGGCGTCCTGGAACGCCTGGATCAGTGAGCCGGCGCTGGCCAGACCGCAGGGGTTGAGGTGCTTGACCACACAGGCTGTAGGCTCCTCGAACTCCCGCACACATTCCAGAGCCGCGGAGATGTCCAGATAGTTGTTGAAGGACAGTTCCTTCTCTCCCGAGACCTTCTCCGCCGCCGCCAGTCCCGGCTCTGCCGCGCCAATCTGCACGTAGACCGCGCCGTCCTGGTGGGGATTCTCCCCGTAGCGCAGGTCGTCGCCGCGCTTGATGAACCACGGGGCGAAGTATTTCGGCATCTTCTCGCCCTCGGCAGCGGTCTGCTTGCTCAGATACGACACGATAGCCGCATCGTATTGCCCGGTGTGGGCGAAAGCCTCCAGAGCCAGGGCCTGACGCGTCTCGAAGCTCAGGGCCCCGTCATTCCGCCGCATCTCCGTCAGGATCGCGTCGTACATCTCAACGCGGCACACCACGGCCACGTACTTGTGGTTCTTGGCCGCCGAGCGCACCATGGTCGGCCCGCCGATGTCGATGTTCTCCACCGCCTCGGCCAGGGTCACGCCCTCCTTGGCCACCGTCGCCTGGAAGGGGTAGAGGTTTACGACGACCATGTCGATCATGTCGATGCCGAGCTGCTCGGCTTCCTTCATGTGTACAGAATCATCGCGTACGGCCAGCAGGCCGCCGTGCACCCTGGGGTGCAGCGTGACCACGCGATGGTTCATGATCTCCGGAAAGCCGGTATATTCCTCCACGGCCTTCACCGGAATGCCGGCCTCATCCAGCTTGCGCCGGGTGCCCCCTGTGGAGAGGATCTCGACACCCATCTCCACAAGCCCGCGAGCGAAGTCCTCGATACCGGTCTTGTCACTGACACTGATAAGAGCCCGTTTCACCTTCTGCATCCTGTAGGCTCCCCCGAATCTATGTGGATGGCCGGCAAGTGCGGCCTGCATTCGCTGCGTGGGCATTATAGGTGTGGTTCATGAGAATGTCAAAACGGCTAGACGGCAGGGGAGAGGCAGGGGAGAGGCAGGGGAGAGGCAGGGGAGAGGCAGGGGAGAGGCAGGGCATGGCTGCGCGGGCGGCGAACCATTCCCCGTGTGTCGATGGCCGGCGTTGCCGCCACCCGCAACCATCGAGGAGGTCGGTCGCGATGACCCTTGAATCTTCAGCTCGTTGGCTTTTCTGGAGCGCGCTCACAGCCCTCGCCGCGGCGGGTGCGGCGTGGGCTCAGACCTATGACCTGAACGCGAGATACCCGACGGGCGCCGTGCTAGAGGTCCGCGAGACCCAGGAGGTGAGACTGAAGGTGCTGTCGGGCATGCTCCGGCCGCCCGATGGAGACATCCGGCGGCTGGACCGCGCCACCATACGCTACCGCGTGCTGCAGGACGAGGGCGGGTTCCCCACGAGCCAGGAAGCCACCATCGTCTCCTGCCGGAGCACGGTGGAGGAGCCCGGTAGCGAACCGGTGCGAGAGAGAAGCCCGCTGGAGGGGGCGCGGATCCTGGTGCAGGCCCTGCCCGACGGAGAGAGGACGTATCGCCGAGCCGACGGGGCCGAGCTTGATGCCGATGACGCCGACGGCTGCGACCACTTGCCGGTGAGCCTCACCGCCGGTCTCGATCTGGCCGCCGCCCAGGTGGGGGCGGAGTGGACCGTGCCGCCGGAGGTGGCCCGGCAGGCGCTGGGGCTGGGGGAGGGCGGAAGTGCCGAGGTGAAGCTGAAGTTCGCGGGGGTCGTGACCGAGGGCGGCAATCCGGCGGCGAGGATTGCCTTCTTTGTCTCCTCGGAGAGAGCCGCAGAACCGGGCGGTACCCCTCAGGTTTGCAGCCGGTACTCCGGCGAGTACTTCCTTGACCTGCAGACCCATCTACCGCGGTTCCTCACCGCCAAAGGCAGCGCCCATCTGGTCATGCCGGGCGCCGGCGACAATGGCGCCGACCTGGTACTGGAAGGGCCGATGACGATGACCGTCTTCTACGAGCCCCTGCCCCAGATGGCGCCGGGGCAGTAGGGGGCAGATGGCAGGTACCGCCGGGCCGAGTGAGGTTCGGTGGCTCCAGCCGATCAGCGGCACGGAGTACTTGCGATGGAGGGAAACACACCACAGCTCTGGGACGAGGTCTGGCAGCAGACTGAAGAGGTGGCGGACGCGGTCGGGGTGCTGTCGGCCGAGCGTCGCGGCGTGCGCTGGCGCCGGATCGAGAACGAGGTGCGCCGGCGTGTGGGAGGTCCGGCGGGGCTGAAGGTAGTTGAGATCGGGGCGGGCACCGGTGTCGGAGCGGCACTGCTGGCCTCTGAAGGTGCCTCGGCGACGATCCTGGACTACTCCGAGGCCGCCCTGGAGCGTTCGCGGCGCTTCTTTCGGGACCTCGGCCTCCCGGCTCATTTCGTGAAGGCCGATGCGCTCGCTCTCCCCGACGACCTACGGGGCGGCTTCGATGTGAGCCTCTCTTTCGGGTTGGCGGAGCACTTCGTGGGCGACAAGCGAAGAGCGATCCTCGCGGCACATCTCGACCTGCTACGCTCCGGGGGCCTGGCGGCGATCTCCGTCCCCAACCGACATAACCTGCCGTACCGGCTGTTCAAGTTCGCCGCGGAGCGGACGGGGCGTTGGCGGGTCGGCGAGGAGTACCCGTTCTCCCGGGGCGAACTCAGACGACTCTGCCGGGACATGGAGCTAGGTACCCCCACCTTCGCCGCCGACAGTGTGCTGGAAAGCCTCCGGTTCCTGGTGCCTGCGAGGGTGAAGCTGTGGACCGCCAGGGCCAGGAGCCGCTGCCGCCTCCCCGAGCCCGGGCCACCTCCAGGCACCGGCCTGGATCAGTACGCCGCCTACGCCCTGGTACTCCTTGTCACCAGGCCGTAGGTACGGCTCCCCGCTCACCCGCCGCCCTGTGATACGCCTCCAAGGTCAGCCTTGCTGTCCGGTCCCATGTGTACCGTCGCGCCTGTGCCAGTCCGCGCTGCGCCAGATCTGAGCGGGCACGCTCATCGGTGAGGACGCACTCCAGGGCCTCCGCGATCCGCGGGCGGTTCTCCGGCTCCACCACCATGGCGGCATCTCCCGCCACCTCCCCCAGAGCCCCCGCAGCGGAGCACACCACCGGGGTGCCGCAGGCCATGGCCTCCAGCACCGGCAGCCCAAAGCCCTCGAACAGCGACGGGAAGCACAGCGCACCGGCGGCCGAGTAGATGGCAGGCAGATCCGTCTCGGGCACGTACCCCAGGGCATGGATGCGCTCCCGCCGTGGCGAAGCCTCGATGAGAGCGCAGGCCTCCTGATCGCGTTGTACGCTGCCGACGATCACCAAGTCCACACCGGCGCCGGGCATGAGCTCGAAAGCCGAGACCACCGCCTTGAGATTCTTCCGCGGATGCCCGGAGCCCACACACCCGAGGATGTAACCCGGCCCCACACCGTACCTGTCCCGGACGAGCTGAGCCGCGTCGGGAACGGGGCGGAACTGCGGGTCGACGCCCAGGGGCGTGACGACCACCTTGTCCTCGTCTAGTCCAAAGGCCCGGACGGCGTCTGCCTTGGTCCTCTCCGAGATGGCGATGACGGCCGAGGCACGTTGGGCCGAGCGGGGGATGATCGTGTCATAGTAGCTGCGCTCGCGTGGGTCGTACAGCTCCGGGTAGGCCAGGGCGGCGAAGTCGTAGAAGGTGATGACAGAGGGCGCCGGGACGGTAGTGGGGAGTAGGCCACCGGGGAAATGGGCGACCCCGATGCGGTCCAGTCCCATGAGGGCGGGGATGCGCATGCGCAGCCACAGGCGGGTGCGAGCGGACAGTCGCGTGCGGCCGGCGGCCCTCCAGAGGCCTTCGGTGTCCGGTCCGGGACTGGGCCCCGCGCCGTACAGGTACAGCCGCGGGCGCTCCTCCAGGCGCAGGAGCGCGCGGACCAAGTTCAGCGTGTACATCTCCACCCCGCTCTTCTGGGGGGTCAGGAGGTAACTGGCATCGATCCCTATCCGCACGGTGGTCTCTCCTCACTGCAGCCCGGATGACCGCTCCCGGCCTCGTGGCTGCCTTCGGGGCGCCCCCGAGATCGTCGGCTTCCCGTCCCGCGGCCAAAGTTGCCGCGCCTGCGTCCCCAACGGCCCATACCATGCTCGGACGTCGTTGTGAGCGTCGCCATCGGCCGCCGGGTCCGCCGGGGGTGGAAGGGCGCGCCGCGGCCCTCGCCCTACATGTATCCCAGCGCCTTCAGTCGCTCGGTGAGCAACTCCGCCTCCTCCTGGCTGTACACGTCATCGCCGGCTTCCGTCTCGACCGTCGCTCCTTCGTCGGCCTCAACCGCCTTGGTCCCAGTCGTGGGCACAAGGGGCCTGCCGTCCATGTGAGAGGGCACCGGCAGACCCAGGACACTCAAAGCCGTGGGCGTGAGGTCTGCCAGGTCGCAGGTGTCACCACAGGTGAGAGAGGAGAAGTCATCCCCGCTCAGGAGCAGGATCCCGGTCTCGCGATGCACGCCGGTGGCAGGCTGCAGGGGACTGATGATCCCGGGTTGGAGGGCGTAGAGCAGCAGTTCTTGCTCGTTGGGGGGAGTGCCCAGAGCCATGTCGGGGGCCCGGGGCCACAGGACGAGGTCGGGAGCCTCGTCAACCCGATCGCCGTGGTAGATGTCGTCTCGCACCAGCACCCGGGAGAAGATCGGCTCGCCCGATGCATCGGCCACGTCCTGCAGCCGCCCGGCGATGTCGCGAACGGTGGCCTGGTATTCCTCGGGCCTGACGATACCGCGGGGGTCGCGCCCCACCATATTGAGACGGACGCAGCCGTAGAGCCCCGCCAGTGGTGCGGCTATCGTGTTATCCCAGTCGATCCGGGTCTCGGAAGAGGCCAGTAGCTCCCGGCGTCGCCCCTCTATGCACCGGCGCAACACGGCGACAGCGCCCGCCGGCAGGATACGCTTCAGCAGGTACCATGCGCGGATGAGAGCTCGCCGTGAGGCGCCGGGCCCCGTCCCACCGGCCGCCGCCTGTCCGGTGAGCTTCATCAAACCCAGCTCCCTGAATACATTGGGCAGGTTGACGAACCGACGCGCGCACCGCATTCCGTGATCGGAGACCACCATCACCGGGGTCCGCGGCCAGTCCACCACCGCCAACAGGTCGCCGATGTGCGAGTCGATGTGCGCCGCGATTTGAGCCATTGGACTGCCGGGCCCCGATCCCTGGGGAGCGTAGGCATGGCCTGCCCAGTCAAGGGCGTTGAAGACGATAGCGATGACGTCGGGACACTCGTGCCCCAGGATGTGCCACAGAGCCGGGGGCCGCATGTCCGTGTACCTCTTGAGCTCGGACAAAGAGGGCCACTTCCCGGGCTCAAATGCTGGGTGCAAGTCATACCCCGGCACGGCGGCGCGGAGCCGTTCGCCGAGAGAGGGGGGATAGAAGGCTTTCGCATTGAGTTCGGGGGCGCCGAAGCCGCTGACAAAGGCACCGGCCACGGCCTCGGCCGGGTAGCCCATGGGCACGTTGATCGCCACCACCCGAAGGCCGGCCTCGCTCAGCAGCGACCACAGACTGGGACACGAACACGCCACCTCCCACCAGGGCCGGCGTTCCGGATAGGCATAGTCCATGAAGTCGTATAGACCATGCTTGCCGGGATTGCACCCGGTGAAGGCCGTCGTCCAGGCGGGGGCCGTCAGTGGGGGGTGAGTGGAGTGGTGTGCCAGCAGGTGGCCGGCCGACAGCAGACGTTGCAGGTTTGGCAGTAATCCCGCCGCCAGCCACTCCCGGACCATGCCGTGGTCGGCGCCGTCAACCCCGATCATCAGCAGACGAGGGCCTTGCCTCATACGGCCACACTCCTCTCGGCCATGGCCCGAGCCGCGCCGGGTCCTCCGCCGGCGCACAGCTCGGGCCACCGAACGCAATGCTGCCGGTACGTTACACCTCCCAGTTACAACACAGAGGATAGCGCAAACAAATACCTCAGGTCATGATATGCTCGTTAGATGGTCTTCATATCTTACGGAAGTCGCACACATTCCTCCGCCACGATGGGTCAGACACCGCGGCCCGGGTCGCGCTCACACAGGGATCACCGTGCCGCATGGCCTTCCGCCGGCTGGAGCGCCCGCCGGAAGCGCACGCGGTCCAGCAAGCGTTCGGAGACTGTCTGAGAGGCGGCGGGCACGTTGCGCGGGGTGCGGCGGCGGCCGGCGGATGGGACGGACACAGTCGCCGTGCGGGAGGTGATAGGCGCGTGGACGGACGGGCAAGGGGGGCAGGCGCCGGTCTGTGCTGTCCACCGGCACACCGGGGCCCAACCGGCCACAGGACCCGGCACAGGCGACCGGTTGGTGCCGTGGGCGAGCATGGTCTCGGCTCGCGGGAGATGGGCGGCGCCTCAGTTCCGGTCGCCGCGACGAAGCTGTGGGCCGCCGTGGCCCGGGGAGCCGGTACACGAGCGGCCTCGGCCGGCGCCGACCCCACGTCTTGCACGTGCTCCAAGACGCACACACTCAGCACTGGCGCGAAGGCCCCGCTCGCCCACGGTGGCCGGCGGGCATCGCCCGCTACCATACGGGTATGGCCGGGCTCCTGCTCCGCCCCTCGTGCACGTCAAGCCCAGCCACCACGCGCTCGGTGGCAGGGGTGTTTCCCAGCAACCCCTGCAGGGCGTGGCCATCCCCGCCGCCCGGATCGAGAACCGGAGGCGCTGGCTTCGACGAGGAGAGCGGCGCCGTCTCCCAGCAGGCCCACGGCCGGATACTGAGACGTCGCCGCGCGCAGACCGGCCAACCATCGCACCGCCGGAGGGCCGGCGTCACTCTCCGGATGCTGCACAAATCCCCCTGTGCAGATCCTGCAGGGATCGCGGGGCACGCGCCCGCTCGACCTAGCCCTCCTTCGGTCTGCCCGCCGCCACTCCCGCGCTGTAACCCGCCAGGTGCGCCACATCGACGATTGCGTTCGCCACCGGCGCCAGCGCCGCCACCGGCCAAGATGGCGTCCGCCGTTTGGCCCGCCACGCGTGCCGGGCCCAGTACAGCGCCGCCAGCGCCGCGTAGCCCCAGAGCCATCCGGGCCACAGCAGGCTGAGCCACAGCAGTCCCAGACAGCCTGCGGCCTGGATGTACGCCTTGGCGTAGTGCGAGAACCACAGTCCTTCCTCGCCATCGCCTCGGGCGTAGCGGCAAAACTGAGTGTACAGACCGCGCAGGGAGCTCTGGGGGCGCCAGCGCACCAGGGCCGTCGGAGCGAAGACGAACCGGGCTCCTGTGGCCTTCATTGCCAGGTCGAAGGGCGTGTCCTCGTTGTGGCACGCATGCTCCGGGTAGCCGCCGACGGCCTCCCAGGCCCTGCGCCGGAAGGCCACGGAGCGAGAGGAAGGAAGGAAGCTCGCGGGATCGACCTCGTTCGCGCCGGGCACCGTGGCCGCCGCCACCGCCGCCTCCCACAATGACCGCGGCGCCGGCTCATAGTAACCGGCGACGACCGCCACATCCGCATCGGCCTCCAGAGAGGCGATGATGCGCTCGAACCAATCGGCGGCGGGCAGGCTGCCCACATCCGTGACGGCGATAAGCTCGGCCCCGGAGGCCTCGATGGCGAGATTGCGGCCGACGGAGCGGTTGGCGCCGGGCCGCACGATGAGCCTCACGGGAGCCCCGCTGGCGATCCGGGCCTGGATGCGCCGGACCGTGCCGTCATCTGAGCCGGCATCGACGAGGACGATCTCGTCGGGGGGGCGCGACTGGTGCAGGACGCAGTCCAGGAAGTCGTCGATGGCTTCGGCCTCCTGGTAGCAGGTGGCAACGAGCGCGGTTTGGCTCATGAGACCTCCTTCTCGATCACGGATGACCACAGGTCCAGGTGCAACCCGGCCATCGCGTGTCAGGTCTGGATGCGGGCGAACTCGAAGGCCCGTCGGAAAACGCCCTCGGCGGCCACCGGATCGCCCAGACACAGAAGCCGGTTCGCCAAAGTGGCCGGGTCTCCTGCCACGGAGGCGACGTCCGCGGTGGGCGACGGCCGCTGCCTCGCCCGGGGGCGGCCGCACCGGCGGGGCGTCCATGCCACCGTGGGTGATGTGGCCGCAGGCGAATCGGTACCCCGCCGCGCGAACTGGCTGCCGACAGACATCAGATCATCGTGGCGGAAGTGCCGGACGAGGGGTCTCGACCACGTGCCCGGCCTCTGGCAGCCGAGCTCCGGCCTGAGACACAGCGGCGCCGGACAGGTCGCCATATGTCGGCCCGCAGTCGACGATCGCGCGCGGCTCTTGGCCCCTGCGGCCGTGATGACCGGGCCTGGGGCCACGCCTTGCGTTCGGGTTGCGTGTCCTGGTCGGATGAGTTCGAGGCGTCCTTCGGCGGCCGGGTGAGGCGCCTGATCTCGTCCTCAAGGGCGGCGGCACGGCCCAGTCATTGGCTCGATAGAGGCCTGCTACGGGAGGATGGGGGCCTGCTGTTGGGCGATGCTCTGGACGAGTTTTGCCGCCTATGGCTGGTCCGACTGCTCGCGCGGCATGTCGGCGACCCTTCGTGCGATGTTCACTTCGGTCAGACGACTGACCGTTTGCACTTCGCTTGTAGGGGAGGGCTCGTTGCGGGATTGACTTTCCCGGGGGGGTGATGATAATAGCGACGAGACCCGACCCGCGCCGCGCATCGCTTGTGTGGCCTGTCGTGGCTGCCGGTGCTGTGGGGCCTTGCCTTTGCTGGCCGTCGGCTACTGGTCGGGACACCCCATACGGGCCGCCCGCCGAACGCGGCCCACCGGCGTCGTGGCTCTGGCCTCGGCGGCGAGCCTCATCGCAGACATCGCTCACCTTTGCGGCTATACCCGCGGCGTCGCGGACCGGACACCCGCCGCCGTGCGCAAGAAGGCGACCTGAGATGCGCATCAACTACGAAGCCCTGCGGGCCGCCCCCTACGTGTCGCCCTTTTATGAGCGACGAAGCTTGGTCCACCGGGCCTTGCGCCACGCGAGCCGGCTGCTCATGCGCTGTTGCGGTGCGCATGTCGCCGATGCCATCCTTACCGAGCGCATGGCCGAGGTGCCCGAGTTCATCGCTCGCGTTCGCGGCGCAGACCCGGCCTCCCCGATCCTGGACGTGGGTTGCGCAGAATCGTTCATGCCTTTGCACTACCTGGCGATGGGCTATGAAGTGCACGGAGTGGACCTACGGGACCCGGAGCTGGATGCGCGAGGTTTCAGCTTCATCCATGGCGACGCGGGGAAGCTCGAATTCCAGCGGCAGTACGATGTGATCACCTTGCTCTCCACCCTGGAGCACGCCGGCTTCGCCCACTACGATGGCGGTGCGGTCTGCGATGATCATGCGGTCATCGGGAATCTGCGCCGCTTCCTGACGCCCACGGGCCGCTTCATCTGCAGCGTCCCCTGTGGAAAGCCGCAGGACTTCGAGTGGTTCCGGGTCTATGATCTGGCGCGGCTGGTCGAGGTGTTCGGGGTCGTGGAGGCACCCAGGTGGTTCCTCTTCGAGACGCCGACGTGGTACCCGTGCTCACAGGAAGACGCCGAGCGAGTGCAGACGGCGCAGTGGGCGGAAGCCGTCATCGTCTTCGAGAGCCCTGGCCTCCTGCCCGGCGAGGGTCTCAGCTCTCCGCCCTAGCATGCACGGCGACTGCCGATGCTCCCAATACCGAGGCCCGGCCGGCCCGGGCCTGCCTCGTGACAGGCACACATCCCTTCGTGCTCAGTGGCGCCGCCGGTGGCTGCGCCCCATCCACGCCACCCCGACGCCGCTGCAGCGGTCCGGGATCGGGTGGCCGCTGCCCACCAGGGAAACGCCGCTCCGGGGCCGGATGCTCCGGCGAACCTGCAGGAGCTGCTGGGACTCATCGGTGGCCGGTCGGGAGATGCGATCTGTGAGGTCAGATCGGCGACCGAGCATACGAGTGCTCGGCCGGTCCCGGGGCGGGACGGACACCGCCCTGCTCCACATCTCCCCGCGAACGCTGGGGTTCGCGGGCGAGCGCTTCGCCGAACTGGGGCGGACGGGCCGGTTCTGCATACAGGACGGCTGCAGCCTGGGCTTGCGCGATGGGTGCTCCGACGTGGTCTGGAGCGGCGGCATCCGTCTTCAACCCCGTGGTCGGCTGTTTGCTCCTGCCGGGGGGCAAGCGGCTCACCCACCGCCCTCACCTGACCCCTCTGGAGCGCCACGCTCGCCGGAGCCGTGTCGGCCACGTCCTGTGCTTGTGGGCTCGGAAGCCGGCCGCAACCATGGAAGGCGGTGTCTCGAGTGCCCGGGAACGACTCTGATAGCCTGCGCGAGTTCTACGAGACCGACTGGCCCCGCGGCCTGATGGAGACGCCACTCCTGCCCGATGACGACTTCATGTACGGCCAGGTCCTCGGCCAGCTACGGCCCTACCTCAAGCCCGGCCTCAAGGTCCTTGACCTCGGCTGCAGCATCGGGGCTCTCTCCCTCTACATGGCCTCCCGAGGCTGCGATGTGCTGGGCGTGGATTTGGCGCGCAATGCCGTCGAAGCCGCCCGGGCCAACGCCGTCCGCCTGGGGATCAGCGGAGCGCGCTTCGAAGCCATGGACTTCGCCACCGCATGGAGACAGCCGGACACCTTCGACCTCGTCGTCTCCAGCTTCGTGCTCGAGCATGTCCCCAACGACGGCGAGTTCATGGAGAGTATCGCTTTCGCTCTCAGGCCGGGCGGTCACGCGGTGGTCTTCACCGGGGCCGTCACCACATCGGCCGGCCACCTTGGCCGCTGGTTCCCGAGTATCTTCGTCAGCGACGCCGAGGTCGGCCACCTACGCCGCTACACAGGGGCGTCCCTGCGCGAACTGACGCGCGGGGCCGGGCTGCTCCCCGAACGCATCGTGTTTCTCGACAGCGTCATCCGCGACTGGTCCATCCTGTGCAAGCCGATTCGGCGTGTCCAGAAGATCCTGGGACTGCCTCTGCTCCGGCGTGGCGTCAACTGGCTTGACGCCTTCTTGGCGAGGTTCCTGTTTCCGGGGACGGTCGTGGTTCACGCGACGAAGGCCGGGGCCCGATCGGGGGCTGTGGATGAATGACCGTGCTGCTTGAGGGTCTCGTCCTGGACCACCCTCCTACCGGCATCGCCAAGGTGACCCTGGGGCTCTATGAAGCGTGCAAGGGCCTGGAGCCGTCACTGCAGGTAGTCGTCGCGCACCGACGCGAACTGCGCTGCGAGCTTCCGGGGTGGATGTCAGAGGAGCGGCGGTGGCCGTTGGCGCCGCAGCGGATGTGGCGGCCTCTGGCGATGCCGGGCGCGGTGCGCGACCTGCGGCCGGATGTCGTGCACTTCCCCTGGAACGGACGCGTGCCGCGACTGCCGCGCGGTCCGTTCGTCATCGCCACGCTCCACGACGTGTTGCCGCTTGAGATACCCGGCTACCTGAAGACCGCACACGATGTGGCTGCGTACCGAACCGCAGTGCAGCGAGACCTGGATCGCTGCGACTTGCTCATCACCGACTCCGAGTACGCAAAGCGGCGCATCGAGCAGCAGCTTTGCCCTCGCCGCGAGCCCCTGGTGATCGCCCCCGGCCCGACACTGAGTCCCAACCTGCCCGAGTGCCTGCCCGAGGCGACACCACAGGGCCGCTTCTTTCTCTATGTGGGCGGGTATGACCCGCGGAAGGGGCTGGAGCGGCTGCTAAGGGTGTTCCTGGGCCTCTGGACCGAGGGGCGCCTGCAGGGCAGGCTGGTGCTGACAGGAACGCGCACTTACTACTCTCAGGAGTTTCAGACGCTGGTCGGGCGGGGGGCCGAATGCGGAGCCGTCGTTGAGCTGGGGTACGTGAGCGACGCCCAGTTGGCGACGCTGTACCGACGGGCGGAGGCACTGGTGTACCCGTCGTGGTATGAGGGCTTCGGTCTGCCCCCGCTCGAGGCGATGAGCCTGGGGTGCCCGGTCATCACCACCCGCGGCACGGCGCTTCCGGAGGTCTGTGGCGAGGCCGCCTGGCAGATCGACCCCGAGGATGAGCGCGAGTTCGCGGAAGCGTTGGTGGCGGTGGGTGGGAACGAAGGCTTGCGGGCACAGATGAGGGACAAGGGGCTCAAGCAGGCCCGGCGGTTCTCGTGGGAGGTCTCGGCCCAGAGGTTCCTGGAGGCAGTGCGGGACGGCAGGCGGCGGTAGGCTCGGCGCCGAGCGCCTCCGCCTCCGTGCGAGGATGCCCATTGCAGTGGCCGCGGGGGGGCCGTCGCGAAACGCCCCTCCAAGCGGGCAGTCACCCACGCGTCCATCGCGCCGCCGGCGCCGGTGGCGCCGCCCTATACGAGCATGACTCCTCCCGGCGGCTATCCGCCATTGTCGACCTCCATGGCCGAGAGGTACGCGCCGATCACCTCGTCCGTGGGCCCGTCGGCCATGAGCTTTCCCTTCTCCAGCCAGATGACCCGGCCGCACATGCGCCGTATCGCCGGCATCTCGTGGGAGACCATGAGCACGGCGCTCCCCTGCTGCTGGAGCCTCTTGAGATGCGCATAGGCCTTGTGCTGGAAGTGCGCGTCCCCCACGGCCATCACCTCATCCACAAGCAGCACCTCGGGCTCGAAGGCCACCGCCGTGGCGAACCCCAGGCGGAGGGCCATGCCGGAGGAGTACGTCTTCACCGGTACATCGATGAAGTCGCCCAGTTCGGAGAACTCAATGATGCTGTCCATGCCCCGGGCCACCTCGGTACGGCTGTAGCCCATGAGCGCGCCGCTGAGGTTGATGTTGTCGCGGCCGTTGAGGTCCGGGGTGAAACCCGCGGCCAGCTCGAACAGGCCCCCGGTGCGGCCGCGAACCGTGAGCTCCCCGGCGGTAGGGATGAAGATCCCGCCGATGAGCCGCAATAGCGTGCTCTTCCCCGACCCGTTTCCTCCGACGATCCCCACCGCCTCGCCGGAGCCGACGGAGAAGGCCACACCGTCCAGCGCCCACAGGTACTCCGTGGGATATCGCCGAAACAGGCGCGTGAAGGCACGCTTGAGGCTGGGAAGCTGCTCGTGCCGCATCATGAATCGTTTGCTCAGCTCGGTTGCCTCGATCAGCGCACTTGCCATCAGACCAGCTCCGGAAACCGTGAGTTGTGCCGCCGCCACACCAGCACACCCACCAGCAGTACCAGCACCGCCCACAGGGCCGAGACGCCCAGGTAGAAGTAGTAGTTGTCGATCGGCCACACGCCCCCGTGGAGAAGGGCCGTGCGGTAGCCGATGAAAAGAGGCGTCAGCGGGTTGCCCAGGAGGTAGATCTCCTTCCACAGCGGGCTGAGCCGATCGCTTTGCATGACCTGCTCCACCGTGTACACGATGGGGCACAGGAAGAACCCGAGCTGCGTCACCGAGCCGATGATGAACTTGATGTCCTCGTAGAACATGTGCAGCGTCGAGAGCATCAGGTTCAGCCCCAGGGTCAGACAGCACTGCAACAGCAGCAGCGGAAACAGCCATAGGAAGTGGACGTTGATGGTCACCGGCAGGGTCAGGAAGATGGCGAAGAGTACCACGAAGCCCAGGCCGAGGTGCACCAGATTGGAGGCCAGACTCGAGACGGGGATGATGATCCTGGGGAAGGCGTATTTCTTCACCAGCAGGAAGTCCTTGGTCACGCAGGCGGCGCCGTCGGCCAGGGACTGGGCGAAGAAGACCCAGGGCAGGAAGCAGGTGAACAGCTCCATGGAGAAGTTCTGGATCCGCGAGCCCATGATGTACTTGAACACGATGGTGAGGATCACAATCTGCATCAGCGGATTGAGGAAGGACCAGAAGAACCCCAGGGCGGAGTTCTTGTACCTGACCTTTAGATCACGCCTCACCAACTGGACGATGGCCCAGCTCCAGGGGAAGGGCCCGGTCGCGGTCCCGGCTGTGTGTCCCATCTTGCGCGTTGCTCCCAAGGCCCTCATCGGCGGCGGTCACGACCCGGAACAGCAATGGCCGCGAGACGCCGTGGGTTCCGGCGGTCTCGCGGCTGTGCGTTCTCATGTACGGCCAACGTCGTGAGTGGGGCTACTTGTTCCCCCTGGCCAGACCCTCGCCCACCAGGTACTTGTAGCTGTCGGCGACGGCCTCCATCATGTCGGTGGCGCACGAGTCGAGCTCGACGATGACCCATTCCAGCACATTGGGGTCGGCGGCGCCGATGATACTGGGCATATCCAGCTTGCCCTTGCCCACCGCGGTCATGGGCTGCTTTGGCTCGACGGGGCCGTCCTTGATGTGCAGAAGCGGCGTGCGATCCTTGAGCCGGGCCACGGTCTCCACCGGGTCGGGGCCGCCCACGGTGATCCAGTACACATCGAGCTGAGCGAACATGCCGGGGACCTTGTCGAGGATGACGTCCTCGGGGAGCTTACCATCCACGGCCTCGAACTCGGCCCAGTGGTTGTGCAGGCCCAGCGAGATGCCGGTGCCCTGCAGGAGAGCGACGCCCTCGGCGAAGCGGTCGGCGGCGGCCAGGACGCCGTCCATGGTGTCGATGGGGCCGCCGGGACCGGTGACCAGGCGGGTGACGCCCAGGGCCTTGCACTCGTCGATCATCTGCGCGGCGTTCTCCTTGTTGGGCATGCCCATGTGGACGCTACTCACCTCAAGACCCAGGTCATCCACAACCTTCTTCACATCCGCCGGGGCCATGCCGTGCAGGCCCGCGAACTCGACGCCCACGTATCCGATGTCGGCGATCTTGGCCAGCACGGCGGGGAAGTCCTGAGCGGCCTCCTCGCGAACGGAGTACAGTTGGATGGAGATCGGCTTCATGGTCAGGATTGCTCCTTGTCTATGGGCCCGTGGCCCTTCGTGAATGGCAATGGCACGAAGAGAGTACCTTCGACGACGGTGGGCGATTACCTTCAACATCGGAACCGTCCCGCCGTGGCGAGATCAGTCTTTCCTCGCAGATGATGTAAGAACGCAGTAGAGCCACTTTCCGGCATCACCGCGGCCGGAGCGGCCGTTCGCCGTTGCCCCCTCCTCCCGTCTGCGCCGCCGTATGGCGCAGTAAGGGAGAGGGGGCGGCCCGAAGGGCCGGGGGTGAGGCGCCGTCCGCCGTTGCGCGCCGTTGCCTTGCACCCCCTCTCCTGGCTCCCGCAGCGCGGAACAGGAGAAGGGCCGGGGGTGAGGCGCCGTTGCCTCCGCCAGTGCCGTCCGACCGGCCAACGGCGGCGGGCTGGAAAGCCCGCCCCACCAACGGCAGGCGCCTCTCGCCAGGGCCGGGGGTGAGGCGTCGTTGCCTCCGCCAGTGCCGTCCGAGCGGCCAACGGCGGCGGGCTGGAAACTCAGATTATGCAGGTTCCGGGCAGGGGCCGATTCACGTCGCCTCACCCCCCCGGCCCCGCCTCTCGGCGTCTCTCCGAGCCGCTTGTACTCCGTCCCGCAAGGCGGGACCGGCGGAGACGGGAGGAGGGGGGAGAACGGCCTTGGCGCCGGCGTTTCGGGCGC
>CAYRFY010000088.1:0-10308 GCA_964423635.1 uncultured Armatimonadia bacterium
CGGCCAGCCGCCGCCCGCTGAAGGTGAGCGTGTTGAACCCGTGGGCGATGATGTCCTCGATCTCGCGCTCAATCGCCGCGCGATTGAGGGTCGTGAAGGGCGAAAGCCGCATGGTGGTGCTGTAGAAGTCCTGCAGGTCGATGCGGGGCACTACATGGAAGACGACCGCGGAGGTGTCCACCACCTCGGCGCCGGCGGTGACCGTCGTCGCCAGCCGGTACTCGCCTTCAGCAAGGTCGGGGATGTCGTAGGTCCAGGTGTAGACACCCTCGGCGATCGCAGGCTCGGGACCCGCCAGCTCCTTGCCCCACGGGTCCACGATGGCCGTCTTCACCACGCTCCCCGCCGGGAACTCACCGGCCACCTCCCCCCTCACCTGCAACGTGTTGCCCTCGGCCACCACATGGCGGTTGCTGGGAATCGACAGTGCCAGGTTCACGGGGTTTGTCACCTCACAGATGACGTCTCTTCGAAACACCACGGCACCGGTGGCGTCATTGGCCGTCAGAGTGACCTCCCAGGCCCCCTCCGCGGTGGCGTCCGGCAGCGTGGCGCCGGGCATCTCCACCCGCAGCGTCTCTTGGGCATGCAGGGGGAACTGCAGGGCCCAAGTCGGCTCACCGTTGTGGTCCAGCGCCGCGTGAAGGACACCGTCGGCGGCAGGCACGACGCCCTCCAGGGCGCAGCCGACCCGCGCGCCCTCACCCCGCATGAGCGTGGGTGGAGGATAGGTTGCCTCGGCAACGGCGAGGCCTTCCTCCCGGGCTGCCAGCCACAGAATCGCCGTGGCCAGCAGGTCATCGCTCAGGTCGGAGGTGCCGATGCCGCCCGGCCTTTGTACCGCGTCGATCAGGACGACCCGACCGCGGCCGTACTCTCCGCACAGCAGCACCGGCCTGTCCTCCACGGAGGCCAGCACCGTCGCCGAGGCCCGTGGGGTCACGCCGCGCAGCGTGTGGGCGGTGCCGAAGCGGTCGGCTATCGCGTTGAGGATCGGGTGCGGCCCCTGCAGATCGAGGGGGCCCTCAACGTCCAGGCCACCGTCGCGGATCTTGGTGTGCTGGGCCATGGGCTTGATCTCTTTGGCCGGGCCCCAGGAGGAGTCGTCGAAATCCAGCCCCGCCCAGTTGTCCTCCTCGGCGATGCTGAACTTGAAGCTCTCGTCGCTGACGATGAGCTCGCGCGCGCCGTCCGCGTACTCGATGGCGAGCTGGGCAAAGAACCCGCCGGGCCCGTCTACATTGCGGGCCTTGAAGGCCAGCACGTTGCTCCCCTGGCGAAGCTTCTCGCTGATATCCCACAGCTCGTGGTCGAACCAACTCCAGGCGTACGCGACCTCCTCGCCATTGAGGTAGGCCCAGTAGAGGTTGTCCGCCGTGCAGCGCACTACGGCACGCTTCACGGGCTTTGCCACCTCGAAGGTCTTGCGGATGTAGCGGATGTGGTCGGGCGTCTCGTCGCCCTGGGGACCGGTCCACATCCAGTTCCCGGAGTCATCGGGAAACAGGTCCACTGAGGGCACATCTGCGATGGCGGCGTCTCCCAGCGCCCGCCACAGGGCGCCGGTGTGGGGGAGGCTATCGGCCAGGCCGGCGATGAGCAGGCCGCCACCGGCGGAGACGAAGGTCTGAAGCGACCCCTCGGCGAGCTTGGAGAGGTCCGAGGCGCCGTCGAGGATGAGCACGCCGGCGTCGGGCGGCCGGGAGAGGTCTCCGGAGGTGACCTGCACCCGGTCGCCCAGATCCGCCAAAGCCTCGGGCACCGGCAATCCGGGCGAGCCGGCGGAGCCGTCCAGCACGGGAATGGGAGCGGCAAGACAGAGGGCCGGAAGGCACAGAAGCGCGAGCATTGGTCTGAGCATAGGGTTCACAACTCCACGGACGAGATGAGTGTCTATACGACTATACGCGCTCTTATGCACGTGCGTACAGGGGCGCGCATGGGAAAGTTGTGGCCGTTGCGCCGGTGCGCGGGCACAAAGCGGCGACGCTCACAGGCCGCGGAGTCCGTGGCCCGTCGCGCAACCGGCCCACCGGCGCGCCGATGGGAATGGCCTCGATATGAGCCAATAGGACTGCCCACATGCCGGTGGACCGAGGCGCATAGGCGCTCCAGAGCAGGCCTCAGCCCGGTGCCGGAGTAGCTTCGATATGGACCAATATGGCGCGATATGGATCTGTCCCTTACGTATAGGGACCCCTATGTGCGCACAGGACGTCGCGTGCCGCGGCAGTGCGCCCCGGGAACGGGCCTCCGGCGCCCGTGCCCGTGGGCGGCATCTGCCACAGCGGCGGAATGGAACCCGTTATGAGGTCGATATGGGACATTATGGAGCCGCCGGTGCTGTCTCTCCAGGGCGTAGGCTGGAGCGAGAGCCCGTGGCGCACACACCCTCCGTCGTCCCGACGCGCCCCCTCCGAGAGCGCGAACAGCAGGGCAACGGCCGCGCTATGGATCGCTATGGACCTCCTACACAGGAGCCGACGGCGGGACGCGGGCCTCAGTTGTCGTCCCAGACATAGTGGGCGCCGCGACGTTGGCCGCGCAACTGAAGCTGAGGGTGATCCCTGACCATCCTCTTTAGCAGGCTCCTGGCCTGTCCCGGCGTGACGCGACACAAGTCGGCAGCCTCAGACCTCCTGATACTTCCGTGTATCCTCACGTAGTCCAGGATCATCTGCTCGCACTGCAGGGGCTCAAAACCCTTGGCCCGTACGTACTCGGCCTCGAGATGGAGACGCTTGTAGACGTGCGCGGAGAGAGTGTAGCTGCGCCCGCGCGTCCTGCCTTGCGCACTGACCAGCCCCCTCTCGTGCAGACGCTCCAGGACGGCCAATCCCTGCGGGGTGGGCTTCTGGATGAGAGCCCCGGCCCTACTCGCATCGACCCTGCGCTCGAAGAACAGGCCGTTCAGGACGATAAGTTCGTCCAGGTCCAGGTCGGCACCCTCCTTCTCCTGCTCGTAGACAAGAGCAGCGAACCCCAGGGATGCTTCCCCTCCGCGCAGGATGACACGGACCCCGTCCGAGCTAGTGCGGCCATAGTCGGGAACGGGGCGGCCGTACCGAACCTGCCCCATGTATATCTTGTCAACGCCGCGCCCGGTCTGCTCGATGAGCCCGGCTCGCTTGAAGGCCTCCGCGAGCCTTGGGTTCCGGGGCTTGGGCTCGTGGACGAGAATATTGTCTACCGTGACGCCTTCGGGAAAGCCCCCTGGGCTGGTGATGAGCATGTGGTCGTGGCGCCACTGGACGTACACCTGCCCCAGGCGCGTATAGTCGCGGTGCACAAGCGCGTTGTTGACTGCTTCCCGGAAGCCGATGGGAGAGTAGTCGGGGACGGGGAGCCGTACGAGACCTACCATCACCTCTCTTTCCTCATTCCGGGCGCCGAAGCGCGCCTCGATCTCCTCGATCACTCGCAGCAGCGGGCCGTGGAAGGCGTCGTTGACACGAACATCCGCCAGCGCATCGATGACCTGAAAGTGCGCCTCGTGGGTGGGTATGAGGTCCTCGATGGCATCCTCGCGTCCGAGCAACAGCACGCCGGCGACATTGGGTACCAGTCGCTGGTCCCCGGTCTCCACCAGCCGCAGGGCCTTCGCCATCTCCTCGTCGGGCAGCTCCAGGAGCGTCCGGTCACCGCGCAGACGGACGATGGTCTGGCGCATCCGCTCAAACTCCAGAGGGTCGAGCGCAGAGAAGTCGGCGCCCTCTACGGCCTGCGCCGAATAGTCCAGGAGGCCGAGATCGGCGCGTCTCGAGGTGTGTTCGTGGGGATAGAAGGGAACCGCCGCCGGCTTCCCGTCTCCCGCGATGGCCCTTCGCAGAGACTGCCCTCGGGTCGTAGCGCACACCTGGAGACAACGGCCGACCTCCAGCACGAGCACCATGCCGTCAGGATGGGGGACGACACTCACGTGGGTGCTGATACTCGGGATAGTGTTGTTGAAGATCGCGGCCTGCAGCTTGGCCGTGTCGGTGCCGGCGCCATGCCGCGGCTTGGCACCGGTCACCGTACCGTCGTCCTCGACTCCGACGAGGAGGAGGCCCCCCTCCGTGTTCGCAAGGGCCACGACAGCGTGGTAGATGTCGCTGTCAGATATCTGAGGGGCGTCCGACTTGAACTCCACGCTCAGCGACTCGCCTCCGGCGATGATGGCGTCGAGGCTGTCTGCGTCGATCATGTGCCGTTCTCCCTCCTCAGCCGCCCGACCGCCTCGCGGTACTTGGCCTCCGGGCGGTTCCAGAGCCGCGCCGGAGTGAGCCTGTCGGCTAACCCAACTGAGCCACCTACGCGCCTCGGCGCCGCCGCTCGATGCGCGGCAGACGGGTGGTGTAATGGTCTTCGAGATGTCGTGCGCGATGTCATCACACACGGTATCCGACAGGAAGGCACAGAATGTCGGGCGCCCGAACCGCGGGCCAGACCTGAGCGGCAGGTTCGGGTGCGCGTGCCCTGCTCCAGCAAGACCGCGATCGCCGGCGTCAGCGGCCACTACACTCTTCCTCTTCCTCCCCTCTCAAGCCTTCAAGGCCCAAGCTTTCAAGAGAACGGAAGAGCGGACGAACTGGGGCCGGAGACGTAGAAGCTCAGCCGAAGAGCCGGGCCTGCCGTGAGGATGTCGTCCTGAGCGTCAATCCCGTGCAGCGAAGTAGAGAGGAACCTCGTTGAGTGCCAGGCGATTGCACGGGCTGCTCCCTACGTCAGCGGACGCTCTCAGAATGGTACTCCAATGCGAATGTGAGCTCTCCGGCCCCACCTCTGTCCGTAGCCCTCCGAAGCCCGCGAAGGCCAAGCCCGCGAAGGCCGGCATTCGTCAGAGTACCCACTATTGGGGCCTTCCGAGTCAGATTCAGGTTTGTCCGTCCTGTAGTGAGGTATATTCGTGATGTCGCGGCTGTTATATGCCGCTATAGGGATATATTTACGCCTATTTGTGCGTCTTTGTGTAACTTCTCAGTTATGTGAGCTGGTGGAATCGCATAGTTCTGGGGCCGATCAGTCACACTTCGAGTGTCGGAGGGCGTTCATGTCTGCTTTGGCCGGATACGTTGGTCATCAGCGGGCGGCGCGGGTTCTGATCGAGATGCTGCGACGGGAGCAGGGCCTGGGAGGCGGCTACATGACGGGGATCGCCACGGTGGCGAACGGTCGCCTGTACTATGAGAAGGTGGTGGGCGATCTGGAGGTTTTGCTTGGCGAGACGCCGGCCCTCAACATGCCGGGGCACGTGGGCATCATCCACAGCCGCAGCGAGGGGAGCGGAGGGCGGCAGTGGGCGCATCCCTTCGTCAATGACGGCCCCGACCTGGCCTATGTGGCCAACGGTGACACCGCGCTGCCGGGTCGGTCTCCGGACTACGGCGCCGTGGCCAAGTCCTGCTTCGATTCCGGCCACCGCTTTCTGAGCCTGGACGAGACCTCGGAGCGCGGCCCCGCCCGGTGGTCCGAAGGCCTGCCGATCAACGCCGGCGAGGTGATGTGCCACTGCGTGTCGGCGCACTACGATGAGAGTGGTGACCTGGCCCAGGCTCTGGGGGCGGCGGTGCTGGACCTGCCGGCGGAGATCGCCGCCCTGGCGGTTCAGGCCGAGCACTGCGGCAGCTTCGCCGCCATCCGCATCAACATGCCCCTCTTCCTCGGCCAGGACGACGGCGGGACGTACGCCGCCACCACCGCTCTGGCTTTCCCCGAGTCCGTCACCTGGACGGCGGCTATGCCCCCCAACTGCGCGGCCACCGTGAGGGGAAAGGCCCTCGAGCTGTGGCCGGTGCCGCAAACTGGGGTATCGGTAGGCCCACTTCCCTCGGCCGTGGAAGTCAACCGCACGGTCGTGGCTGCGCTCAGGCGTGGCGAGCCGCTGGACGTCTCGCAGCTCATGGAGGCCACGGAACCCCTGTGGTCGCAGGAAACCGCGCCCCAGAAGGGAATGTTGGTCTTCGAGCTCCTGCAGTCCCTGGTGCGCGAGGGAAAGGTAGAACTGCAGGAGGTGCGCATCGCTCGGGGCAATGGAGACGGGACGGTGCCCAAGATCCTGGCGCAGTGGGTGGCATAGGGCCGGCGCCGCCGGGCCCCGGTGCGTCTCCCGCGCCCGCGACACCCTCTTTCCGGGAGCCCCCGCCATGAACGCGATCGTCATCGTCGCCGATAGCCTGCGCCGCGACCACCTCGGCTGCTACGGCAGCACCCGTGCGCAGACTCCGCACATCGACGCCTTCGCCCGCGAGGCCCTCGTCTTCGAGCAGGCCTTCAGCGAGGGCCTCCCCACCCTGCCCACCCGCACCGCCATGTGGACCGGGCGTCACACCGTGCCCTTCCGGGGCTGGCAGCGCCTGGAGCCTGATGACATCGTCCTGGCCGAATGGCTGTGGGACAAGGGCTACACCTCCGCCCTGGTCACCGACGTCTACCACATGCACAGACGGGGGATGGGGTTTTGCCGGGGCTTCGACGAGGTCAGCTTCATCCGCGGCCAGGAGTACGACCCCTGGATCGTGGCTCCCGAGATGGACCTCTCCGCCGGAATGCGCCGGCACTTCAAGCCCGCCGGCAAGGCCGACCGCAGCGACTGGTTCCGCGATGGCTTCAAGCAATACCTGCGGAACATCTCGGTCCGCCGCTGCGAGGAGGACTACTTCGTCGCCCGGGTCTGCATTCGGGCCGCGGACTGGCTGGAGAAGATGCGGGGCAAAGACAATCTCCTGCTCTGGGTGGATTGCTTCGACCCCCACGAACCCTGGGACCCCCCGGAGGAGTTCACCCGCAAGTACGCCGACCCCGCCTACAGGGGCAAGCAGATCATCGACCCGGTGCCCTGCCCGGTCCGTGGGTACATGGATGAGGCCGAGCTGGCCAACACCATGGCCCTGTACGCCGGGGAGGTCAGCTTCGTCGACAAGTGGGTGGGGTACTTGCTGCAGCGCGCCGCGGAGCTGGGGTACTTCGACGATAGCCTGGTCATCTTCACCACCGACCACGGCGAGCCTTTCGGAGAGCACGGGATCATCCGCAAGTGCCGGCCATGGAACTACGAGGAACTCGTCCACGTCCCCTTCATCCTCCGCATGCCGGACGGCACCGGCGCCGGTCGGCGCCATCGCGGCATTATGCAGCTTTGCGACATCGCGCCCACGATCTACGACTTCCTCGGCGTGCCGCATCCACCGGGTGAGACGGCGCGCTCGATCCTACCGCTGGTCACCGGCGAAGCCGCGACCATCCGCGAGCACGCCTTCATCGGTCACCACAACAAGTCCTGGACGATCCGCGATACCAAGTGGAGCTTCCATCTGGACATCGGCGACACCGGTCGCTTTGACATCCGCAAGGACAAGGCGGTGCCCGTGCAGGTGCCCGCCGCCTTCGGTCGCGAGCTATATGATCTCAGGAAGGACCCCGGAGAGCAGATGAACCTCGCGCTGCAGAAGCCCAAGCTCGCCGACGAACTGGAGCTGGAGCTGCGGAGGTTCATGACGTCTCTGAGGTGGGAGTGAGGCAGGGGCGCGGAGCGACGGACGGCTGCCCACGGAGACACAGAGAGACCAGTCAGAGGCAGCAAGATACATAGTATGCGGCGCTTGCGCGCCATGGCCTGTGACTGTCTCCTATCCCGGCCCATGGCGTGGGCCATGGGCGGCCCGCCTCACTGCCGGGCTCGCTCACGGCCAACGCAGTCCCCCGGAGACGTGGCGGCCGAGCTACAGGTCAGTTGCCGGCACGGAAGCCCGCGGGGCATACGCGCTCGGGGGCACCCCGGTCCGTGGGCCATCGGCAGGTCTGTCGGCTGTCCACTCGCGTGGCTCAGGGTCCGCTCGGCAGAGGTGTGATGCGGACTCGATCCCGCTCTACGACTGCAAACCATCCGGCGCAGTCTCCGAGGCCCTCGACCGCGGCGACGGCCATGGAGGCCAGCTCCGAGGGCGACGTCAGCGGCAAGCGGAAGAGGATGATACCGAACGGCGCTGGGGTGCGCACGCGATAGGCCGGTTCGCCGAAGTCCTTGTCGAAGGTGACCGGCACTCGCCCCTCTGCTGTGGCCCTCCGCAGAACCTCCTGGTCCGAGATGCCCGGGCAGTCGGTGCGAACCCACGTCACATCGTGCCCCGACGTGCGCAGCGCCTCGACTGCGTCGGCGGGGAAGTTCTCGTTGGCCAAAATCCGCACCGCCTACACCCCAATCGGATACACGCGTTCGGACTGCAGGCGCGCGCTGGCGTAGGCCAGGCAGGCCAGAATGTCCTCCTTCGTCAGCCCCGGGTAGTTGTCCAGTATCTGCTGCTCCGTCCAGCCCTGAGCCAGCAGCTCGACGATGAACTCCACCGCGAGGCGCGTGCCCTTGACGACGGGTTTGCCGACGAGGATGCGGGGATCGATGATGATGCGGTCTTGCCAGTTCATGACAGCCCCTCCGAGAGGATGCCTGGGAGCGCCTCAGAAGCACCGCTTTCTGCTGCAGTATAGGACGGGCCCCGGCCGGAGGCAAGGGCAGAACGTCAGGGCGGAACGTCAACGGCCGGGCCGGATGGTCGTGCGCTGCCCCCCCCCACGCCGCGTGCGCCCCGCACGGTGGCCGCCCTCATCACCTGCTCCCTCACGTCGCCCGCCCGTCACCCCTTGATCCCACTAAGCGGTTAAGAGGGCATGCCTTCAGCGGACGAGGACCTGGGCACGACCCGGAGGGCAGGGCGACGGCGGCAAGGCCGGCCCCCGGGCTTGGGAGGAGCGGTCACATGCAGATCACGAGGTTGGCCTTGGTCGTCGTGTACGTCTTGCTGGGTGGATGTGCCGCGTGCGGCGCCGGTGGTGCGGCGGGAGGGACGGACACGATCGCGGTGGCGACACCTGTGGGAAACCCGGAGCCGCCGCTGGTGACGCTGGTGAGTATGCTGTCGCGGGATGGGTCTGTGCGGAGTGCCTTCGCTGTGTTGGGATGGGCCAAAGTACGGCCCGTGCCCGCGGCGGGCTGCGTCGTCGTGGAGCCCGAGCCTTTGCGCGTCGGCCGGGACGAGAGTGAGGTGCCGGACTACTCCGGCGGTGACCCCCTGTGCGAGGAGGCCGCGTTCGTCGTGCCCCTCGCCGGGGAGACGGCCCGGCGCGTCCCGGTCGACGGTTTCATCTCGCCCTCCGGCGCGCGGTATGCCCACTGGCTCAAGGAGCCCGATGGCGAGAGGCGGCTCTGGGTCCGCGATGCGGAGGGCGATGAGCCCACCTTCGTCTACCACGACGAAGACCCCGGCCTGGTGGACTGGTCGCCCGACGAACGACACATGGCCGTGGGCGGGTCCCCGCTGCCCAACCACCGGGGGCACCAGCTCACCATCGTGTCCACCGAGCTGGGCGAGGTGCTCTACGAGTGCCCCAAGGCGTACGACGCCTGCTGGTCGCCGGACGGCACGGAGGTAGCGTACTGGCTGTCGCAGGTAGGGAGCAAACAGCTCACCATCTGGAACCTGCAGACGGGGGACGTCATCCCGCTGGCGAGCGACACCGGCCTCGCCTACGGCCCGCGCTACTCGCCGGACGGCGGTCTTCTGGCATTTCCCGTCTACCGCTACACGCGGGAGCCGAGCGACAACGGGGAGGTGTGGGTGGTCTCCCGCTCCGACGGCTCGGCGGCCAAGGTGTACGAGAACGCCGGCCACCCCGAGCCGCTGGCATGGACGACCGCCGGCGACGCGTGCTGGCTGCGGCGCGGGCCGCAGCGCGGCGGGCGCATCGTCCTGCTCGACGTGCAGTCGGATCCGCCCCGTGTGCTCCTGGACATCGACACCCTCGTGACAGCGCCGGCCGACGCCCCGCGCTTGGAGGCGGCCGAACAGGCGGCAGGGCTGGTCCGCGCCGCCCTGAGCCGTGTCGCCCGGGCCAACGCGGCGGTGGCGGACCTGTGCGAGGACCTGGCGGCACCGCGCCGGGAGATACTGCAGGCCGCGCAGGAGCTGGCCGCCCTGCCGGCGGCCTGTCCCGAGGCCGGGCTCTTGCCCGAGCAGTGCCGGTTGTACTCCGAAGCCCTGCAGGCCAAAGCCGCCGACCTGCCGCTGGCCGCGTGCCGCCCGCGTATGGACGCGCTGGCGCGCGGCCTGATGCTGCACTGGCTGAAGGCGCAGGCGCTGCCGGCCTCAGTCGACGAGCTGGCCGAGGGCCTTCGGAACTCACCGCAGCGCTGGGTCTCACCCGGCCTGGAGCCCGGACAGGCGCACCGAATCCGCTACTGCGTCACCCTCGCGGGACCGCCCAAGCCGGGGCAGCTACTATTGGAGTGCGGCCCCTTCGGCGACCGCATGGTCCGCGTACGCTGGCCGGAGGAGG
>CAYRFY010000088.1:10408-14432 GCA_964423635.1 uncultured Armatimonadia bacterium
GGGCCGGTAACGGGCGCTGGCCTCGTCACGGCCTGTCGAACATCGGGTTCACATGCCTTCCCAGCTCCACTCCGGGACCGTACTCCCCGGCGGTGAAGGCGGGCTTGAGCGTCCAGCACTGGCGGATGAAGGGCTCGACAATCCCCGGCTGATGGTACTGGGGGCCGTGGCAGCGCCAGTTGGCATACCCACGCACCTTCTCCGTTGCCTCTACGGCTCCGGGAATCGCCTCGGCCAAGAGGCGGTCGGGGTCAACGCGGGCCGGCGGTTTCGCCAGCGCATGACACGCCAGAAGCATGAGGGCCTGGGCCAAAGTGACCTCGCAGCCATCGACGCGCAGGACGTGCGGCAGGTACCCGCAGCCGTCGGCGGCGGCGATCACCGGCATGGCAAGAGCTTCGGGAGCCACGTCAGGCCACGCACCCGCGGCCGGGCCGTCTTGCAGCGGCCCCATGATCTGCGGCACCTCGTAGCTCTCCGCCGGCCGCAGAGCGCGGCGGGCCAGCAGCACCAGCGTCTCGGCGGCCGATAGCTCCGGGGTGAAGGTCGGGCCACCGTGCTGTGTGACCGCCTCGGCCGCCCGCAACACTACCTCGTCGCTGACCCTCACGGGCCTGTGGCCATACAACTCCGTCAGGCCCGCCACCGTGGTCCATTCCACGTTCGGCTGCGAGACCAGCTTGAGCACCAGGCGCTCGAAGTTCTCCAGGATCAGCGGGATCGAGACACCCGGGACCATCTCCGGCGCCACCCACTCCTCCGGGGGAGGCGTGGCTCCCGCCGCGAAGTTCATGGCATCGGGAAACTCCTGCATCACGGTCTTCACCGGATGGCAGCCGAACATCGCCGTGTAATCGAAGCTCCTCGCCCGCTGCTGCAGGTAGCCGTCCACCTGCGCGAGACTTCGCTCGAAGGCCGGAGTATCGCGGTAGAAGGCGTCGAACCAGAAGTCCGCCTGGTAGCCGCCGATGAGCAGATTGCCGCAGTACCAGACGATATTGCGCTCCGGGAGGCGAAAGGGCGAGTAGAGGAAGGGCTTTCCCAGCTTCCCGGCCGCATAGACGATGGGTGCGGCGAAGGTGCCCCCATGCTGGGTGAGGCCGCTGCACTTGCCGAAGATCCTCTGCAGCGCCTGGAAGCCCGGCAGCTCGCGGAACAAGACGCGGTCCACCGCGCAAAACCAGTCCAGCCGCGAGACTTCCTCGGCCGTGGTGGGGTGCACGGAGCCCCTGTCATAATGCAGACTCACGTCATGCCAACGGAGCTGCTGGATGACCTGAGTCTGCCCGTGGCGCTCCATGAAGCGGGCTTTCTCACCGTGGATATGGAAGCAGCCCTGCAGCCCATGGTTGCGCATGATCTCGGCCAGTTGGCCCGGCAGAGCGTGGACCGGCGAGTCGGCCGGTGAGAAGAAGTCCTCGGTGTCGAAGTAGATCAGGCTGTACATGGCAAGCTCTCCCGCTGGTGGTGGGATGCTCTTCCAGTTCGGGGGTCCACGCACCTGCCGGCCGGGCACTTTGGGCGGGCCTTGGGGGAGGATTGCTGGAGGCCCGGAGCGTCGCGGCGGCGAAAGGGACCGCCGGATGTCGGCGGATGCCGAGACACCGCGCCGGGCAGCTCTCACGAGCCCGATCCCCCAGAGGCTTTCACATGACCACAGGCGGCACGGCAGGCGGTGCAGCGGATAGAGCAATCCGGTGCGCGGCGGTTATCGGAGCGGGGAACGGCGGCAAGGCCGCGGCGGCCGACCTCGCCCTCCAGGGCGTGCGGGTGCGGCTCTTCGAGTGGCCGGAGTATCTGAGCAATATCGAGGCCCTGCCGGGCGAGCCCGTCATCGAGGCCGAGGGAGTGGTGCGGGGCCGGGCTGCTTTGGAGAGCGTAACGACGAACCTGGCCGAGGCCGTGGAGGGAGCGGATCTGGTGGTCATCTGCCTGCAGGGCCTGGCCCATGCCAGGGTAGCCACGGAGCTGGCGCCCCTGCTGCGGGACGGGATGACGCTTCTGCTCAATCCCGGCTCCACCGGCGGGGCGCTGGAGCTTTCGAGGGTCTTCCGGGACCACGGTGTGGACCGGGCGGTGAGGCTGTGCGAGACGGGGACGCTGGTGCACTGCGCCCGGGCCACAGGTGAGCGGGGCGTGCACATCGGCCTGCGGGTGCGGCACGTCGCCTTCGCCGCCCTGCCCGCCGCGGCCACGGCCGAGGCCGCGGCGGCCCTCACGCCCCTCTTCCCCGGCCTCAAGCCTCGAGCGGACGTGCTCGAGGTGGCCCTGTGCAATGGGAACCCCGTCATCCATCCCGCCATCTTCCTGGCGAATCTCGCGGTCATCGAGCGGCACGGCGAAGGCCACCGGTTCTACGCCGAGGGCGTGACCCCGGCCGTGGCGAGAGTCATCGAGGCCGTGGACCGCGAGCGCATGGCACTGGGCAGGGCGCTGGGCTATGAGCTGCTCTCCGAACCCCAGATGTGCGTCGCCCAGGGCTACTCTCAGTCCACCGACTACTACGACTGCTACGCCAAGAGCGAGGTCTTCTCTGCCCTCAGCTCGCCGCCGGGAGTGCAGCACCGCTACCTGCATGAGGACGTCGGTCTGGGGCTGGTCACGTATGTGGGGCTGGGGGAGGCGCTGGGAGTGGCGACGCCCGTGGCCCGCGGCCTGGTGGCCCTGGCCTCGACCGTCACCGGGTACGACTACCTCAGGCAGGCCCGCCGGAGCCCGGAGAAGCTGGGCCTGACCGGGCCACCCCGGGGCTGGCGGGCACTGCTCCGGTGAGCAGGGCGCCGGGCCCGGTTCCGCGGCGCCCGGCGGGTTGAGTCCTCCGGGCCGCGAGGTACATGCTCAGCGTCCTGTTCTGGCGGACGCAGCCGTCAGCCCCGCAGGGGCGGTACACAATGAGCCGGGTGCGTGAGCGCCCGGAAGGCACGCCCTCCCATCCCGAGCCCCGGAGGGGCGACACAACACCAAAGAGCGCCCCGAGAAGGAAGGGTTGGCATCCAAGAGGGGCATCCACAGTGAGCCTAGAAACCGGCGTCCTGGGGTGTGCCGGGCCGCCTACGGCCCGTGCACGATGGGCGATTGGTCGGCGGCATTTATGTCAGCCAGATCGCACGTCAAGCGCCCTCACGGGCGCCCCGACGCTTCCGTGCCTCGTTTGCCCGGACTGAAGTCCGGGCCTGAGAGACGCCGCTGCGCGGCGCCTCGCGGTCCTTCGGACCTGACGGCGACGGCCGACGGCCAACGGCTCGGGGTGCCAGACACATAGGTCCCGACAGAGCCCCCCGGGACGGTCATCGCTCCCGGGGCTTGCCCAGTCCCCGGATCAGCTCGTCGCTGAGAATCTTCCCCAGCAGGTAGAACTTGCGGTCCGGGTACCACAGCACTGTCTCCCCGCGGTAATGGGTCATGCTGGTATAGGTGGCGATCTCCGCGGTGGCCTTCGGGCCCACGAGGACGCCGTCGGTATCCAGCAGCTTGAGTGGCTCACCGAACCAGACCGGCTGCTTCGCATGGGGCCGGAACTGCCCCAGAGCGATGAACGCCGGGTGCCGGGTATAGTTGGCGACATTGGTCTTCCACTCCGGCGCGAACTGGTCGTATTCCCCCGCCTTGCCGGGGTTGTTATGGAAGACGAGGAGGTACCGGCCGCCGCCCAGGTCGTAGATGGGGCAGGGGGCAATGGGCTGGTGCATGGGCTCACCCTCGTCGCATCGTCTGAGCACCTCGGGCTCGCGCCAGGTGTGGGCATCGTCCCTCGAGACCGAGGTCCAGATCTCGCCGGTCATGGTGCGCATCGTGCAAAACAGGCGGCCGTCGGGGAGCAAGACTACGCTGGGCTCCTGACAGACGGACACCCCCGGGTACATGCTGTCGGCCACCTCCAGGCCCTCACCGTCCTCGGGCAGCCAGGTTACCTGCAGGTCCTCCGGGTCCGGCCCCTCGTCGATGTTTTCAAAGCGTATGAATAGGGACCGGCTGTCCCAATGGGGCCAGGCGGCGCTGGGTGGGGTGAAGTGGGCCTTGCTGG
>CAYRFY010000088.1:14442-16883 GCA_964423635.1 uncultured Armatimonadia bacterium
ATCGCGGATGGGCTTTTGCCACACGATCCAGTTTCTGGGCACCTCCGGGTCCGGGTGGTCGAAGCGGTTGCGGGCCATGGGGATGTCGGCGCCCAGGGTCCACGTGTGGCCGTCGTCATCGGAGTAGGCACAGCCCATGGCGCCGCAGCCCTGACGGTTGTTGTCGACCACCGGCGTCTCGCGGGTGTACAAGCAGTAGATGCGCCCACTGTCGGCAACCAGGGGGAAGCCCCAGCTCGCCTGTAGGTCCTTGGTGCCGGCACGGGTTCCGGCGATGAGCAGCGGCTCGCCCCAGGTGTGCCCGTCCCGACTGCGCGAAAGGACGATGTGGTTGTCCCCGCGGCCCTCGCAGGAGCTCTGGGTCCACATGGCCAGCAGGTCTCCGCCCGGTGATTCGAAGACCAGGAAGTGCTCGTTGTCTGTGTCATTGCGCTCGCCGGCCCGGGGAATGTAGACCACGATGTCGGGATCGCTGCGTCGCCATTCGCTCGCCGGGTCGCCGGTAGTGATGGGCATCTGCTGATCTCCTATTGTCGAGGGTCGTGGCCTGAGATCGCCGGGGTCTATCTGCACAGCAGGCTCAGCGCCGTCAGCGAGCAGGGCGCCACATGGAGCGTCACCTTGCCGTCCTCGGGCACCGGTCCGGACCCGCTGTGGTACTCGTAGGGATAGTCGGCCACGGACAGGTCGGACACCGACACGCGCTCCAGCTCCGCCCGATGGACCGGTGGCAGATCGTGAACCGAGAGGGACAATGAGCGCTCCTGCTCGTCGGGATTGGCCACGGTGAGGTACAGGCCCCAGGGGTGGGCCGAGACGCAGGTGCCCGACCAGTCCTTGTGCAGGACCTCCCCCTCTGCGTGCGGGGCGACCAAACCGATCACCCGGGCCTCCAGCGGGAGGCCGTAGGTGTCCTTGCCGGCGGGCGTGTAGTCCAGGCGGCGGAAGAACGTTGCCCCCTCGCCCGAGCGTACGAGGTCGTGGGAGAACAGTGCCCCGCAGTCCTCGATGACGAAGGGGTAGATCGCCGCCTCGCCCAGAGCCCGGCCCATGCAGTGCTCCAGGGCTTTCTTCGCGGCGTCCCCGACGTGCCCCGGGTGCATGGGGTTGAACTCCGTCAAGGCGAACGCCGTCTCGGTGTAGCCGGCCTCATCCAGTATCTTGCGGAAGTCTCCCAGGTACATGTTCCGGATGAGCTGCCAGGCGCGCACGGTGGAAGAGAATAGCTCGCGGCCGCTGCTGCGCGGCAGGGGATGCCAGTCGCCGGCGGCGTCGAACTCGCCCACTCCCGTCAGGTAGCAGTGTACCGAGCTGTAGTCGAAGCTCTCGATGCCCTCCTCCCGCAATGCGCGGAGCATGGCCATCTGCCAGGTGCGGGTGTCCCAGCTTTCGCTGTCGCCACAGAGGGCGAATCTCGCCGTCGGGCTTACCTCGCGGATGGCCTTGATGAAGGCCGCCGCCACGGCGGCATAGCCCTCGGGCTCGAAGTAGACATAGTCCTCATTGCCCACCTCCCAGACCACATCGACCCCCTGCCGCATGCAGGTGCGCGCCAGGTCTTTGGCATGTTCCAGTGCGAGGGGCAGGTACCTGGCCGGATCCAGGGTCACATCACGTTTGGATGCGTCGCGGGGGAGTGGCGAAAGCTGTCCGATGGTATCGGCCCCGGCGTCGTAGAGGTACGCGGGATTGAGCTCATACCAGGCGGTGAGCCCGGCCTGCCGGCAGAAGCTGAAGAAGGCCTCCGGCTCGGCCCAGCCGTACTTGTCGGGGAACCACAGGTTGTACGATTGCTCGGCGAATCCGGCGCGCTTGAAGGCCTGCAGCCCCTCGCGGCGGTGGGGGTACCAGTAGGTGAAGCTCCCGCCGGGGTAGCGCAGGGAGGTGGCGTGGACCTGACGCAGGGCGGCGGAGAGAGCCGCACCGGCGGAGGGGTCTGCGAGCGCGTCGGACAGGCCGCGCTCGAAGAAGGCCACATTGTACCCGTTGCCCAGGGGGTTGGCGGGGAGGGGCCGGGAGGGGAAGATGACTTCCAGCTCTTGCGCGGCCACGCTCTGCAGAAGGGTCGGGAACAGGACGAGTGCAGCGAGTCCGAGCTTCCGAGGCAGGCGGCGGTACATGGAGAACACCTCGAGCCGTGAACCATCAGGATTCCGCCGCAGTGGGGAGCCGTTGGCCGTGCTCCCTCCCCGCCTGCGGTGGGGTCTCGGACGTTGCGGACCGCCGGCCCTACGGCGCCCCCCTCAATCCCCCCGCAGGCGGGGGGAGGCACGACCTGGCGTCTCGCCGCAAGTATCTGCGGGCGATGAGGCGAAGTGGGTAGGCACTTTGCCGGAACCTGCATAGTCTGCGTTCCCAGCCCGCCGCCGGAGCCGCCGTTGGTGGGGCGGGCTTTCCACTCAGATTATGCAGGTTTTGGGCGGGCGCCGATTCACGTCGCC
>CAYRFY010000089.1:0-16786 GCA_964423635.1 uncultured Armatimonadia bacterium
CAAGCTCGAGCTTGCGACGCTTGGGCGAAGAATCCCGTTGAATGCCGGGGGATTCCTCGAGCTGCTCTTACCGGGGGCGGACGTTCTCAGAATGACACTCTTGGCGAAGGCGGGCTTTTCGGCCGCGCTTCTAGATGCCTATATGCACCGACTTCTGCACAGATGAATCAAGTTCTGGGGTCGCGATCACGCCGTTCGTGAACGTCCCGCAAGGCGGGATCGGGTCGCCGCCCCCGGAGCAACCTCCGCGCCGTGCTTGTCGGTTTGAGACGGAGCTTCACTAGGCTCTCAGCACCGCCTCCATCGCCTCCACGAGCACCTCCATCGCCTCCGTGGCCTCGGCTCGCGTCACGATCAGCGGCGGCTTGATCTTCAGTACATTGCGCCGCACCCCGCCGAGGCCGAAGATCACGCCCCGTTGCATGGCCTCCTTCCGAACCGCCACCGTCTCGGCCTCCAGCGGGCGCTTGCTCGCCGGGTCGGCCACGAGCTCCACCCCGATGTGCAACCCCACCTGGCGGATGTCGCCGATCTCCGGGAACCGCGCCTGCAGCCCTTGCAGTTCCGTGGCAAACCACGCCCCCTGCGCATTGGCGTTGCCCAGCAGGCCGTCTCTTTCCACGATCTCCAACAGCTTGAGCCCGGCGGCCTGGGCCACCTGATTGTTGGCGAAGGTGTGAAGTTCCTCGGCCTCCGGCCCGAAGCCCTCCAGGTGGTCCGCGACGATCACCGCCGCAATCGGCATCCCCGCTCCGAGCGCCTTACCCAGGCAGATCATGTCCGGCGTCACTCCGTAGTGGTTGGCCGCGTAGGTGGCGCCAATGCGCAGATAGGTCTGTATCTCGTCGAAGATCAGGGGGACACAGAACTCGTCGCAGATGGCCCTCACCGCCCGCAGGTACTCGCCCGGCAGCGGGATCTGCCCGCCACTGGCCTGGATCGGCTCGACGATCACGCCCCCGCAGGGGCCGTTGACACCGCGCTCCAGGGTCTTGCGCAGAACCTCGGCACAGGCCAGATGGCAGGTCTCGCGCTCCAGGCCCAGCGGGCAGCGGTAGCAGTACGGGTTGGGAACGCGGATGAAGGGCCTCGTGAGCTGCGTATAGAAGGCTCCTCCGGCGAACTGGCCCCGAGCCCGGGTGGAAATCCACGAGGCCCCCATGGTGCCCAGCGTGCTGCCGTGGTAGGCGTCCCACAGGCAGACAAATTGGCTCGCCCGGGGCTCGTTGCGCACCGCCAGCTTCATGGCCGCCTCAATCGCCGGCCCGCCACCGACGGTGAAGGACACTCGGTTCAGCCCCTCCGGCGCCAGCTCGGCAAGCCGCGCCGCGAAGGCATAGCGGTTCGGGGTGTCGAAGCCCTGGTGCACGTGGCCCAATGACTCCAGTTGCTCCGTGATGCAGGCATTGATCTCCGGATGCGCGTGCCCCAGGTACAAAGCCCAGCTTTGCGAGGTGCAGTCCATGTAGCTCTTGCCCTCGGCGTCCCAGACCCGGACGCCCTTGCCACGCACCAGCAACGGCCCCGGCGTCCCGCCGCCCACCATGAGATGATCGGCCATCTCCCGGGCTTTGGAGGGGTCGACCGGCAGCCGGCTTTCGTGATCCATGGATGGCCTCCCGTGCGGAGGGGTAGGATAGCTGAGCGGTGAACCAAGCATAGGTTTGCGCGAACCACGAGTCAATGCCGCGACAACAAGCGCGGGACCAAGGCCGCGTGCGACGGCCTTCGCGAACGAGATCTCCACGGGACCCGGCCACGAACGGGCTCCTGCCCTGCCTCTTCCTGCAGACGGGGCCGGAGCACGAGGCCTTCGCACCGCGACATTGGAGCGGCACTCATCCCGGTGGTGTACTGCACGTCCGTGCTTCTCCGCCCCATCATCACCCAATCCGGAGCAAGCCATGGAGCCTAAGTGGCACATCGCCTTCTGCAATGTGACGTACACCGAGTACGCTAAGGTCCGTTATTCCGACTACTACGGCTCGCCCGCCGTGATGCTCGAGGCCCAACTGGCTGCCAGGGACTATGCAGAGAAGCGGTTCGGGGTGGGCCGGTTCATGAGCCCCCACGTGGATGAGCCCAGTTGTGCCTTCGCCTCACTCCTGGGAATGCCGATCGTCGTGCCCGTGGAGGACGAGATCCCGTACCTGGATAGCACCCGTCCCGTCGTCACCGATCCCTCGCAGACGGACGGCATCCGCATCGGCAACCCGAGAACAGACGGGCTCATGGCCAGGCGCTACGAGGCCTGGGAATACTACACCTCGCAGGGGTACGAAGTGGGTTTCGGCGGGTTCAGTGGAGCTGTAATCAGCACGGCCTGCGAGATCAGCAACGGCGCCGCCCTGGGATGGTTCCTCGAGGACCCCATAGGCGCCCGGCGCCTCCTGGATGTCGTCCTTGAGGCCGGCGAGGTTATCGCCGGGCTGGACGCCTCCTTGCGCGGCACCGAGTACCGCTGCACCACCTACACCGGCGACGACTTCTCCGGCCTGCTGTCGCCGGCCATGTACCGGGACTTCGCCGTCCCCTGCTACCGCCGTCTCTACGGTGACAGCCAGAGCCGCTTCATGCACAGCGAGCTTCTGCGCGCCGAGCACCTCCGCATCGCCCGAGATGAGCTGGGTATCACCGACTTCCACGGCGCGGGCTGCAAGAACCTCACGCTTGAAGAGATGCACGAGATCATGGGACAGGCCTTCTGGACCCAGCTCACCCCGCAGGAGATGGTAGAGCTCACCCCCTCGCGGATCGCGGACCGGATCGCCGAGTTCGCCCAGAGCGGTTGCCACTGCGTGCAACTCTACCCGGGCCGCGGGGTTCCCGAGCAGAACATGGAGGCCGCCATCGCGGCGGCCTGCAGGGAGTGCCTCGGCGGGCCGGCGTGGTAGCCGGCATTTGCCTGCGCCAATTGCCCCTGCCCGGCGGCTGTGCTACACTTTCAGCGAAGTAGTGGCCCGAATTCGAACCCCTGGATCGCCGAAGCGGTGAGCCAGCTTGCGGAGGTCTCCTAAGGTGGGTCAGATGATTAGCAAGGAACTCGTCGTCGTCGGCGGCGGAGTGGCCGGCTGCACCGCCGCCATGTACTCCAAGCGCTATAACCTCGACCTGGTGCTGCTGGAGAAGGCCGCCCCCGGCGGGCAGACTGCCACGGCCTCCAAGATTGAGAACTACCCCGGCTTCCCCGATGGGATCACCGGCTTCGAGCTGGCCGAGCGCGTACGGCAGCAGGCGGAGAACGTGGGGGTAGACTTCATCAGCGGGACCGCCGAAAGCCTCGTTCGAGACGGCGACCGCTGGGTGCTGAAGACCGGTGAGGGGCACCTGAGCGCCCAGGCGGTGATCGTGGCCACCGGCGCGTCACCCCGGCACCTCAAGGTGCCCGGCGAGCGCGATCTGTTCGGTCGCGGTGTCTCCTACTGTGCCACCTGTGACGGGATGTTCTACCGCGGTCAGACGGTTGCAGTGGTTGGCGGTGGCAACAGCGCCGTGGATGAGGCCATCTATCTGGCAGACGTCTGTGAGAAGGTCTACCTCGTGCACCGCCGCGACGCGCTCCGGGCCGAAGCCCATCTGCAGGAGCGTGCCTTTGCTCAAGACAACCTCGAGATCCTCTGGGATTCGGTGATCCGCGAGATCGCCGGAGCGGATGAAGTCGGCTCGATCTGGGTACAGAATAGAAGGACGGGAGAAGAGACCGAAGTCCCTGTGGCGGGGGTCTTCGTCGCCATCGGGCATGAGCCGCAGACCGCCTGGCTCGAGGGGGTCGTGAGCCTCGAGGACGGCTTCGTCATCGCCGACTGCAACATGGCCACCAGCGCCCCCGGTGTCTTCGCCTGTGGCGATATCCGCAATACGCCGCTGAGGCAGATCACCACGGCGGTGGGCGATGCCTCCATCGCGGCCCACTCCGCATGGTCCTATGTACAGGAGCGGAGGTAAAGACTTAGGTGAGGTGACCGGCAGGGGAACCCCGGCGCCACCGCGCCGAACCGTTGTGGACCGCACATATCGTCGAGCTCGCACGTCCAAGAGTATGGTGGCATCCGCGGGAATGCCTGACTGCCACAGTGGCCCCGGTCTTCCGGGGCCTTGAGGGGGTGTAGCGATGGTGCGGTACAGTGTGCCGGCAGTTGATATTGCCATCTTGTGTGTGAGCCTTGCCTGTGTGGGGCTCGTCGCGGCGGAGCCTGTGGCGCCGCCGGTGGAGCTGATCGAGGGGCTACAGAGCGGACAGATCTGGGCGCAGTTCTGGGGCGCCGGCGACACCGGAGTTAGCGGCGTCGTGGGCAGGGCGGAGGGCGTCCCCGGCGGCGTGACGGTGGCGCCGGGGACGCAGTTTTGGGCCCAGGCCTCGGGCCGTCAGGGCCAGACCTCCCTGGGCTCCAGCAGGATAGACCTCGGGTCTAGCGCCTACGCCCAGATATGGATCCCGACGGCCTGCACGAACATCGGTCGCCCCGCACCCACCGCCGAGGATATCATGGTCCCCTCTCCCTGCCCCAGTCGGGACATGGCGCGGCTGAGTCGCTCGCTGGTGCTGGAGGGCATCCACCGTCCCATGGTCCAGGTGGCCGTTTGGGCCGTGGCCAATGACCCGCCCGCCCGCGCGCTGCGCAGGTACCTGGCGGAACAGGTGAAGCTCGCCGAGGGGAGCCTGACGGCCGATGACATCATGTACGGCGCCGCCGATCTGCTGCGCATCAGCGGTCTGGACCCGGCGGCCTACCGCATGTTCCGCTGAAGTTGGTTTTCGGAAGATGGGGAGGCAGGACAGATGACCCAGGAACCACGGGGGCCGGACTTCGGTGACGCCACCGAAGCCGCAAGCCCTCAGCGCGCATCGACGCCAGAGCATAGCGGGGCCCGCGAAGTCCCCGACTTCGGCGACGCCCCCGAATACGACGCATCTGCGGCAGCAGCACAAACCACCTCCTCTGCGGCCGAGGAAGACGCCGCCCCAGACTTCGCCGACGGTTTCGCGGCAGGCCCCGCCGAGGGCCCCGATTTTGCAGACAGTCAAGAGCCCATCGCCACCGGCGGGCAAGACCCGGCCGAGCCGCGGGAAGAGTCCCCCGGGGCTCCGCTCCCCGCGCGGGCCTCGACCCCTGGCCGGGCGGAAGCCTCCGGAACCGGGCGCATGCGGGCCATAGTGGGCGGCGTCACCATCCTGGCGATTCTGGCCATCGGTCTGGCGGTGTTTCTCCCCCGAGAGAAGTCCGATCAGCAACCTCAGGCGGGGACGCAGACCACCCAGGCGCCTACTCCCTCGCCGACGCCCACGCCGACCCAGCAGTACCAGCAGCAGAACACCGGGCGGCAGGAGCTACAGACCGACGACTGGGCCCAACAGGCGCACCAGGCCTTCCTGGAGCAGCGCGCCCGGGCCGAGGCACAGAGCCAGAGCCAGGGACAGGGGCAAGGGCAGGCCGTCACGGGCAACTCCGGCGGTAATCAGACCGCGAGCAATGCCGACGGCGGCACCGGGTATAGCACGTGTCCCGACTGTGGGGGGGAGGGCACGAAGCCCTGCCCGATGAAGCACCTGCCCAACGGGCATATGCTCAACCCGCTTTTCTGGGCCGAGGAGAGGTACTACTCCGGCAACGACCCGCTGCTGCCGGAGGATGCCGACATGGATCCCTGTCCGTACTGCGGCGGAAAGCTACGCGTGCCCTGCGACAGTTGTGGGGGGACAGGCAAGGTGCCCGATTCTCCCGGCGGCGTCGCGCCGGGCGCGCAGCCCGGTGGCTCCGGTGTTGTTGATGGCGCAATCATCGATAGTGTGGCCCGCCAACTGATGGGGGCCGGAGGGCAGTGAACCGTGGCCGACAATCAGCGACCCACTCAGCAGCCGCCGGCTCCGCCGCCCGGGCCCGCCGCCCCGGCGACAAGCCCCTCGCCGTGGCCCGGGCGTATCGCCGGGATCGTTGTCATCATCTCGATCATCGCCATCGGGCTTGCCGTGTTCCTCCCCAGGGAGCGAAACGAGGCCGCTCCCCGGGCGGGCCAGACGGTCGCCGAGAACCCCCAGACGCCGGATACGCAGGTACAGGACGGCTATCAGCCTCAGAACGCCGACAATCAGGCCCAGTGGCAGCCCCAACAGAAGCTGGACTGGCAGCAGGCCCAGCAAAGCGAGCAGCAACTGCAGCAGTGGCAGAATCCCGCCCGGCAGCAGAGTCCTCAACAGCAGCCGCAACAAGCTCCGGCGCCGGCCCCGACGCCCACGCCGCAGCAGCCCGCGCCGGCCACGGCCCAGCAGTCTGACAGTCAGTCCAGCGTGGCGCCCAGTCCGGCGCCCACTCAGCCGGCTCCCGCGCCCGCCCCGAGCCCGACGCCGCAGCCCACGCCCACTTTGGCCCCTCAACCCAGCCAGGCGCCCAGAAACCCCATCAACCAGCGCCAGGCCACGCAACTGGTGCAAAACGCCGAGGCCACCGAGCGGGCGCAGCGCAACCAGGCCATCGACCTGTTCATCGGTATGCTGCGCCAGCCCCAGTATCAGGACCCGGAGAACTGGGCGCTGCTGGCGGCGGCCTTCGCCACCACCGGGATGTCCATGGTGCCCGGGGGACCGACATCGGGCACCGCCGAGATCGCATCGATTGTCACCAACTCCCGCAATGGCGCGGAGGCGGCGACTCGCCTCGAGCGTCAGAAGGCCACCTCCGTGCTGCCCCGGGCCGTGCAGCGGCAACTGGTGCAGACCATCGCCCGGGCCACCAGCTATCAGGACTGCGTCAACGGCCTCGACCAGGTGCTGCGCCAGAGCAATACCCAGCTCTCGGATCAGACCATGGCGCAACTGCGGGGCAACGTCGCCCGGGCCTGGCAACAGCAAGATCAGCTCCGCGGGCAGTACGGACGGTAGAAGCCACGCATCGGAGGCGCACGGCAATGGGTGATCAGCGGCGGCCGCCGGAGCCCGCCGAGCCCGGCGACAGTCAGTCGTCGAGCCGGCCCTTCATGGTGATCGTCCTCGGCGTGCTCATCGCCGGGATGCTGGCGGTGCTGCTTCAGAATGCGGGCAGGTACTACTCCAGGACGATCCCCGCAACCCCGCCGGCCTCCACTTCGACAGCGGCAACCGCTCCCGCGCCTCACGGCAATCCCGACGCTCCACTGAGGATCGAGGGCGCTTTGGGCGACTGCATCATGTGGGTTGCCGATGCACTCTCCGCCGCCGTGGAGCCCTGGCCCGACAAGGTCTCCACCCGGTTCATCGCGTACTTCGACCAGGAGGGCCAGGAGTTCGTGAAGGCGCAGGGCGAAACTCTGGCCTGCATCTGCTTCAACGGCGAGCACGAGTTCACGCTCGAGACCGCCGATGGGAAGGACCGGAAGGTTCGCCTCGTCGGCCCTCCGGGCGATGGCTACACCCTTGCCGACCTCGCCGCGGTGCTGCGGCACCAGTGGAACAAGCACTGTGGCCCGGAGCCCGACGGCTTCTCCGCGGCGCTGGAGCGACTGGAGAGAGCCGGCGCCGCCAAGGGGCCTTGATGCGCCCTCCGGGCCGTTCGCCGTTCCAACTGTCCCCTCGGGAGAGTCGGGCGGGCCGGCGGCTCGCTTGCGGGTGATAGGAGAGCCCATCGAGCGCGCATCGGGAGCCTCCACCGGCCGTCGCACGCCCCTGCGGCACACCTTGGGTCGCCTGACCCTTGTATGATGGTTCTGCGCTCAGGCACCGGCCCCCCTCCTCCCGTCTCGCCGGTCGTATCGGCGAGTAAGGGAGAGGGGGGAGGCCCGAAGGGCCGGGGGGTGAGGCGCCGTTGACGTGGGCTGGGCGGCCTTCCCTCACCCGCCCCGTTTGCCCTGCACGGCGGGCCAAGCAGGGCGACCTCCCGAATGGAGAAGTGAGACTGCCAACGGCCAACGACCCGCACCTCCCCCTTAGCACCTACACCCCCCGAGACGTAATAGCCCCTCAGAGTCGTTTGACTTCCTCAAGAAGGAGGCTGGTGTCGCATGGAGCTGCCAAGACTGCCGGTCGAGGAAGACCTGTGGGGGAGAATTGTGCGCGACTACTATCACGCAGGTACGGAGATCGTCGTCATCCGCCGTGATGACGGCTATGGGGAGAGTAGTCCCCGGTACCCGGGGGACTATTTCCTCGAGCCGCCCGAGGAGGAGCAAAGGCTCCTGGGCGGGCTGGGGCAACGCGTGCTCGATGTCGGCTGCGGGCCCGGGCGCCACAGTCTGTGGCTGCAGGAACGCGGGCACGAGGTAACCTCTTTGGACATCTCGCCGGGCGCGCTGCAAGTGGCCGAAGAGCGGGGCTGCGCTCGGGTGCTGTGCGCCGATGTGATGACGGTGGAGCTTCCAGAGCAAAGCTTCGATGCCGTGACGCTCATGGCCAACGGCATGGGGATCGGCGGGACGGAGCGGGGCAGCGCCGACCTGCTTTCCCGTCTCTGTCGGCTGACGAGCCCCGGCGGCAGGCTCCTGGGCTCGGCCCGCGACCCTTTGGGCACCGAGATTCCGGAGCACCTGGCCTACCATGCGAAGAACCGGGAGGCGGGCCTCCCGCCGGGACAGCTCCAGCTCCGCCTGGAGTACCAGGGCAGCGCAACGGAGTGGTTCCCGCTGCTGCTTCTGGAGCGCGAGCGGGCCGAGCGCCTGCTGCTCGCCGCCGGATGGCGGTCGCTGCAGTGGCATGACGGGCCGGGCGGGGGGATGTACCATGTGATGGCCGAAAAGCCCCGGGAGGTGAGTCGCGATGTCTGACAGTCGGCCGTGGTACCAGGAGTTCTTCGAGCATGACTACCGGGCATTCTGGACCGTGGGCCCCGACGACCCGGAGCGCATCTGCCGCGAGCTGGACGGTGTTACGGGCCTGCTGGACCTGCAGCCGGGACAGCGGGCGCTGGACCTGTGCTGTGGCCAGGGCCGTCACTGTGTCGAGTTGGCGAGGCGGGGGATGGTGGTGACGGGCCTGGACCTGTCGGCCCCCCTGCTGGCCGAGGCCCGACAGGCGGCCGCCGAGGCGGGCGTTCAGGTGCGTTGGGTGGAGAGCGACATGCGCAAGATCCCCTTCGAAAGCGAGTTTGATGCCATCCTCTGCATGTTCACCGCCTTTGGCTATCTGGAGGCCGACGAGGAGGACCAGAAGGTGCTGGATGCGGCTGCCCGCGCCCTGCGTCCCGGAGGCCAATTGCTGCTGGACCTGGCCAACCACGACTCCGCCGCGCGCAGCACACTGCGCGACGGGACCCGCGAATGGCGCGAGGTCGGCCCGGGGAGGTACACCCTGGTGGAGCACCGCATGTGTCTCTATCCGCGGTCATGGCGGATGCAGGTGACCTGTCTCGAGGGCGCCAGAGCCACTGAACACGCCTTGTCGATCCGCGCCTACACCGCCGATGAGATCGCCGGCATGGTCACGCGCGCCGGGCTGGCGGACATCCGCATCCACGGGTCGCTGACCGGCGGCGAACTGACGGTCGATACAAACCGCCTGGTGGTCGTGGCACGCCGCCTGTGAGGGCCTGACCGCGCATGCAGTGGGGGCCCGCAGGCAGTGGGCTCGACTGCGGCCCCTCACTGCTTTATGATAGGGTCCACACGACGATGCCGAAGCCCCGGGCCACCGCCGGGGACTGCGCCACGGAGGGTAGCGCTTACATGGATGCCGCTGAACTGTCGGGCCTGGGCGAAGTGGATGTCACCCTGGCGCTGAGCCTGCTGTTGGCGGCGGGCTTCGCGTGCGCCAGACTGGCGAAGCTCGTGCACTTGCCCTCGGTGACCGGCTATATCCTTGCCGGAGTGCTGGTGGGGCCTTCGGGGTTCGACCTGATCCCCGCGGAGCTATTCGAATCCCGGCTCCAGATGTTCACCACCATTGCCCTGCTGCTGGTGGCCTTCGGCATCGGTGAGCGTTTCGACGTGGGGCAATTGCGGGGCTCGGCACGGCTGCTGGTGCGACTGGCTACCGGGGAGGTCCTGGGGACCTTCGTTCTCGTGGCTGTGAGCGTCGGGGTGACGGCCTGGTGTACGGGAGCGGGGGGTGGTGGCCGGGAGAGTGCCATCGCGATCGCACTGGTGAGCGCCTCGATCGCTGTGGCGACGGCGCCGGCCGCCACCGTCTCGGTCATCCGCGAACTGGGCGCCTCCGGGCCGCTCTCCCGTTTGATCCTGTCCGACATTGTGGTGAACAACGCCTTGTCGATCACGTTTTTCGGCCTGAGCGTCGCCGCGGCCCAGGCGCTTCTGGGCACCGGCACCGGCAGCGGACTGACTCGGGTCCTGATGCCGGAGTTGACCACTATTGCATCGCTTCTGGTGGGCCTCTTGGTGGGTCTCATCACCGATCTGGTGGTCCACAAGCTCAGCAGTCGCCACGACGTGCTGGTGGTATCGCTGGCGGCGGTGTTCTTCTGCGGCGGGATCGCCAACTACACCGGTCTGTCGCCGCTGTTGGCCGGTGTGGCCGCCGGGTTCGCGGTGGTCAACCGCGATCGTCGCGACGTGCGCGCCTTCCGGGCCCTCAACGACTTCGAGCCACCAATCTATGGGATCTTCTTCTCCCTGGCCGGAGCCGAGCTGCATCTGCGAGACATGGTGGCCGCCGGTGCCATCGGTATCGCGTTTGTTGTCATGCGCGCGGCGGGAAAAGTGCTGGGGGCATGGGTGGGGGCGCGATCGGGGGGGATGCCACCGCTGCAGTCGCGGGTCATCGGCCTCGGCCTGCTTCCGCAGGCCGGGCTGGCCATCGGCCTGGCGTACCTGGTGCGTCAGGACGAGACCCTCGTAGCTATCCGTTCGGTGGTCATCAATGTCGTCGTCGCCAGCGTCGTGATCAATGAGCTCCTGGGACCTCCATTGGTGCGCCAGATGCTCTTGTGGGCCGGTGAGGTGCCCGACACGGAGACCCGCGCGCGACGTGCGACCCCGGATGCCGGTACCAACGCGGATGTCGTCCCGTGGACGTGGTCCAAGCTGACGCCGTCGCCACGGTCTGAGGGGACTGTGATCGCGGCCCTTGGCAATCCCGCCACTGCGGCCGGGGTGATGCGCATCGCCACTCTTCTGGCCCATCGCTACCGGGCCACTCCGGTGGCGCTCAACGTGGCCGTGTGCTGTCGCAATGAGGGCTTCTGGAACGAAGCGGAAGAGAGCAACGGCAGCCCGGTGTGCGAGATCGCCCACGAAGAGGCGGCCTGTCTGGGCTACGAAGCTCTGACAGAGGTCGAATACGCTGAAGAGGTGGCGCAGGGCATCTTGCGCTCGGCGGAGCGCAGCAACGCGCAGGCCATCGTGATGGGGCATCCGCTGACCCACGAGGCGCCGTCATTCGGACGTGTGGTGGAGACGGTGGCCGAGGACGCGCTCTGTCCCGTGGTGGTGGTGCGTTTCGCCGGGGCCCTGCACACCGAGAGGATTCTGGTACCCATCACCAACGATGCTGACTTCATGGTCGTCCGGCCCATGGTCTGCGCCCTGGCGATGGTGATGGACCATAGCATCACCATATTGTGGCTCATGGCTCCGGACGCGTCGGAAGCCGAGATGCGCGAGAAAGAGGATGCGGTGTTGAGCTCGATGGCGCGCGGACTGCCGGGGCAAGTCTCGGTGCGGGCCGTGGTCGCCGAGTCCAGGGTGCATGAGGTGCTCCAGGCCGCCGAGGAGCATGATATCGTGGTCATGGCCACCGGTACCCGCCGCGGATTGCGACGGGTCTTCTTCGGGTCTCTGGCCGAGGATGTCGCCCTGCGGCTGAACAAGCCCATGCTGGTGGTCCGCGGAGGGCTCGAGAGCCGAGGCCTGGACGAGGAGTAGAGCCTGTCTGGGCCGGCCGTACCGAGCCTCAGTCCGCGGTCGGGTAGCTCCCGAGCACCTTGAGGGTGGAGCACTGCTCGCGCAGCGCCGCCAGGGCCGCGGCCACCGTCGGGTCCGTAACGTGACCCTCGAAATCCACGAAGAACACGTACTCCCACATCGTCCCCCGGTACGGGCGGGACTGGATCAGCGTCATGTTGATGCCGTGATCGTGCAAAGGCTCCAGAGCCTGGTGCAGAGAGCCCGCCCGGTGCGAGGTGGAGAACACGATGGAGGTCTTGTCCCGGCCGGTGCGTACGGCAGGATCGTGCCCGATGACGAAGAACCGCGTGCGGTTGTCGGGCCTGTCCTCGATGTTCGCGGCCAGCACTTCCAGCCCGTACGGTTCCGCGGCGACACCGGGGGCGATGGCCGCCGCGCCCTCCTCCTCCGCGGCCTGCTTGGCCGCCGCCGCGGTGCTGGTCATCGCAATCTGCCCCACGCCGGGAAGGCTCTCCCGCAGCCACTCCCGGGTCTGCGCGAACACCTGCGGGTGGCTGTACACCAGCCTGATCTCGCCCAGCGTGGCTTTCGATAGCAGAGCGTGATGGATGGGCAGGAAGGACTCGGCGTTGATCAGAAGCGGCGTCTCCAGCAGACAGTCATACGACTCGGCCACCACCCCATTGAGCGAGTTCTCCACCGGCACGATGCCCACTTGAGTCTCTCCGCGGACAACCATGTCGAACACGTCCTGAATGGAACGGCAGGGCCGCAGCTCCGCCGAGGCACCAAACTGCTGCAGGGCGGCCAGATACGTGTTGGTCAGAGCCGGCCCCAGGTAGGCCACGCGAATCGACTGCAACGCCCGGCAGGCAGAGATGATCTCCTTGAAGATCAGCCGCAGCGACCCCAAAGGCAGCGGGTCGGCGCCGATCTCGCAGATCCTGCGCAAAAGCCGGGCCTCCCGCCCCGGGTCGTAGATCGGCCGCTCCGTGTTGGCCTTCTCCTGCCGCACGCGCTCCACGATGCCCGCACGTTGGCTGAGCAGATGCACGATCTGTTCGTCGATGGCGTCGATGCCCTTCCTCAAGTCCTCCAGTGACATGCCCGGCCCTCCCGTGTGCGGTGCTTAAGACTGCGCCCCGTGGGGTCCGAAGAGTGTAGCACAAGGCCGTCGGGCACGGCAACGCCGGGGGAACACGGCGGGGGACAGGATATGGGTGCCGGGTGACAGGGAACGCCCCGGGTGGCCGAGAAGGGAGAGGGACGGCAAGGCAAACGACAGGGGCAACGGCGGCGAGGATGGCGGGAGGAGCCGGGTGCCGTCGCGGCCTTCCCCCGGCCGCCCTGCAGACGCCAAACGGCCCGCCTCCTCAGGAGGCGGGCCGCGGTGTGCAGGGACAGATCGCAACTACTTGACCGTAACGGTCTTGGCCAGGTTGCGGGGCTGGTCGATGTGCTCTCCGCGCAGATCGGCGATGTGATAGGCCAAAAGCTGCAGCGGGATGGCGATGGTGATCGGCGAGACATACTCATGCGTGGGGGGTACCCAGAGCATGTCGTTGGGCTGGGAGGCGATGTCGCTCGGATCGGCGTCAGGGTCCACCCCGGTGCCGGCGATCTTCTCGTCGCCGTCGTAGGCCACGGCCACCAGGGGGCCGCTGCGGGCCTTGATCTCCATGATATTGCCGATCATCTCGTAGTACGTGGGCCCCTGAGGAGCCAGAGCGACCACGAACATCTCCGGGCAGACCAGGGCGATGGGACCGTGCTTCATCTCGCCGGCGGAGTAGGCCTCGGCGTGGATGTAGCTGATCTCCTTGAGCTTGAGGGCGCCCTCCATGGCCGAGGGGAGGTTGACGCCACGGGCCAGGTACAGGGCGCTGGGCTTATCGTAGTGCTTCTTGGCCACGGCGAGCACATCGTCCTCGCGGGAGAGCAGCTCCTCGGCCTGCTGCGGCAGGGCCAGGAGAGCCTGCTTGATCTCTCTGAGCTCCTCGGGACTGGCGGTGCCGCGGACCTCGGCGAAGTACAGGGCCAGAAGCTCGATGGTGAGGATCTGCAGGGTGTAGGCCTTGGTGGAGGCCACGCCGATCTCGGGCCCGGCCTGGATGTAGGCCACACCGTCGCTCTCGCGGGCGATGGAGCTATCCACCACATTGATGACACCGATGACCTTGGCGCCCTTGTTCTTCATGGCGCGCAGGCCCTCGAGGGTGTCCGCCGTCTCTCCGGACTGGCTGACGACGACACAGAGGGTGTTGTCCAGCACGACGGGATCGCGCTGCTGCAGCTCGGCGGCCAGGTCGGCCTCGGCCGGGATGCGTGCCAGCTTGTCCATCAGGAACCGGCCCACAACTCCGGCGTGGTAGGCGGTGCCGCAGGCGGTGAAGACGACCTTGTCGAGCTTCTTGATCTCGTCTTCGGTGAGCCCGATGTTCTCGAACCGGATGGGCTTATCCGCGTCGATGAGGCGGCCGGCGAGGCAGGCGCGGATGGCGTTGGGCTGCTCGTGGATCTCCTTGTGCATGAACTTCTTGTGCCCGCCCTTCTCGGCGGCGTCGGCGGGCCAGGGGATCTCGTAGACCTCCCGCTGGATCGGGGCAAGCTGCAGGTCGGTGATCTCCACGCCACCTGCGGTGATCTTGCACAGCTCGTCGTCGCCGATGACGTAGACCTTGTCGGTCTCCGCGCGGATGGCACCCATGTCGGAAGCGATGTAGTTCTCGCCCTCACCGATTCCGACGACGAGGGGCGAGAAGCGGCGGACGGCGATAAGCTCGCCCGGACTGTCGCTGCAGATGATACCGAAGGCGAAGGCGCCGTGAAGGTCCAACACGGCCTTGCGGACTGCCTCACGCAGGTCGCCATCGTAGTACTTCTCGACGAGGTGGGCCATGACCTCAGTGTCGGTCTGGCTCTTGAATTGGTGTCCCTCGGCCTCCAACTGGGCGCGGAGCTCCTGATAGTTCTCGATGATGCCATTGTGGACGACGGCGACCTTCCCATCGCAACTCAGATGAGGATGGGAGTTCTCGACGGATGGTTTGCCGTGGGTTGCCCAGCGGGTATGACCAATACCGAGAGAGCCCAGTAGCGGTTGGGTTTCCAGGGTCTCGGCCATGACATCCAGCTTGCCTACGACCCGGCGCAGGTCGAGGCTTCCGCTGTCGGTGACGACGGCGATGCCCGCCGAGTCATATCCGCGGTACTCGAGTCTGCGCAATCCGGCCAAACAGATTGTCGGGGCCTGTCTGGTCCCTATGTATCCCACGATACCACACATCTTCAGCGACTTCCTTTCTTCACATGCAACCGCTATGGGTGATGCGCCGGGGAGCCCGGTGGTGAGTTCCGGAGTCGGCCCGCCAGAAGCGGACCGGAGCCGAGTCATTATACAAAGAATGCGTCGCCGTCACAAGAGCAGGACGCTTGACGGCCGGCACGGCTGTGGACTATACTATGTTATACAGTCCGTCACCGCCCGCAGCCGTCAGGCGACCCGTTTCGCCTGCTCTTACCAGCCACGGCGGAGTGTTCCTTCATAGTCCCCCCGGCGCCTTCCACGGCGTCGGTGATATACATATGCTTCGTGTTTCCAGGGTGCTGTCGGATCGCTTGTGGCATCTGGCACGGCCTACTGATTGTGTCTTCAGCCTCGGACGGAGGTGATGTTCGTGGCGCAGGTAGGCGACATAGAGGTGCTGTCGCAGTCGTATTCCCGCATGGGCGACGAGGAGTTGGTCGTGCACGCGCGAGGTGGCTGTATTCGTGCCATTGAGCAGCTTCTGCGCAAGTATAGAAGCTTGGTGGAGGGAAAGGCGGCGGCGTACTTCCTGGCAGGTGCAGACCACGACGACGTGGTGCAAGAGGGCATGATCGGCCTGTTCAAGGCAATCCGAGATTTCTCGGCCGATCACCTCTGTGCATTCAGGTCGTTCGCCGAGCTCTGCATCACACGCCAGATCATCACCGCAGTAAAGACGGCCACCCGGCAGAAACACTCCGTTCTCAACACCTGTGTGTCCACCGATGTACCCATCGACGATGGGGACGAGTACCGGACGTTCGGCGACACGATCCCGGAGATGGCGGAGACCGATCCGCAAGAGACCGTGGTTGGGCGCGAGCTGCAGCGCGAGATGCAGCGGCGGATCGGCAGCGACCTTTCGAAGCTCGAGTCCCGTGTCCTGCTGCGCTACATTGAAGGACACTCCTACCACGACATCGCCTGTGAGCTGGGTCTGCAGGTCAAGCAGGTGGACAACGCGCTGCAGCGAGCGAAGAAGAAGATCGCCCGCTGCGCCCGGGACATCATGTTCGGCTAGACAGGGCGCGTCCGCGACGGGCGGTGCCGGTCGGCGCCAGGTCGGGTGTGCGGGAACACAGCAAGGCCGTCCGGGGCCGACGTAGCTCAGTTGGAAGAGCGGGGCACTTGTAATGCCCAGGTCGTCCGTTCGAATCGGATCGTCGGCTCCACTGCAAGTATTTGATGCAAGTCGTGATCTAGGGGCTTGCCAAAAGCCGCCTGTGATGCTATATTAGGCTTCGCGCCGCTGATGGCGGCCCGTCTAGATGGTCGGTCTTCGGTGGAGGGGTGCCCGAGTGGTTAAAGGGAGCGGACTGTAAATCCGTTGGCTAAGCCTACGGGGGTTCAAATCCTCCCCCCTCCACCACCCACCAAGACAATAGCGACGTAGCCAGACCTCAGCGACGGCGCTACGCATGCCCAGACCCGGTCCCAGTGAGTGGAGGTACGCGGGGTGGGGAACCGAGTTGGGCTGCGGTCACGTGTCCGTCGCGTCAGTTTCTCCGCAGCAGCCCACGTAGCTCAGTCGGCAGAGCGTGTCCTTGGTAAGGACAAGGTCACCGGTTCGATCCCGGTCGTGGGCTCCACTGAACAACCGTGCGAGTGGCGTCAGTGCCCTCGCACTTGTTGATATGGCTCGATGTAAAGCGATCTGACCGGGAGGTAGGGCCAACAATGGGAAAAGCGAAGTTCGAGCGAACCAAGCCACACGTT
>CAYRFY010000090.1:0-16773 GCA_964423635.1 uncultured Armatimonadia bacterium
GAAGCATGAGGTGCGGCAGAGTGCCGAGTATTGCCTCAAGCACGGCGGGGTGCAGCAGGGCGGGTATATCTACGCCACCAGCAACTGCATTTTCGAGGGCGTCCCCATCGAGAACTACGAGGAGATGCTGAGGGTGCGCGAAGAGCTGGGCTATCCGGACTAGCGCCGGCGAAGGTCACCAGGGAGGTGCAGCATGCGCAACTGGCCCGCCATGGCGGTCGTCGCCATCCTCGTTCTCCACGGTTCGGCTCCATGGGCGCAGGAAGCCGCCGATGCCGTGCCCGCGTACTCGGCCCTGGAGATCCCCGTGCCTGTGGAGGGGCAATTCGAGAACCCCTATGACCCGGAGGAGATCGCCATCGCGGCGGACTTCTCCACCCCCTCGGGCCGGACTCTCCGCGTGCCCGGCTTCTACAAAGTCGACTGCGAGATCCAGTGGGTTCCACGGGCCGAGCGTCTCGCTCAGGTGCGCTTCCTGAAGGTGTTCGCCTCCGGTGGTTCCTGGCACGGCGGGCATCTGCTGTCTTACATTCTCGACGACGTCCGTCTGGTCGGGGCCGACGGCACCGAACTGGCGCTGGGGGATTTCGAGCAGGAGGACCCACGCTGGTCGGGCACCGGAGCGCAGGCCGCGCTGCAGGAGGAGATCGTCCACTCCGGCTCGCGGGCAATGCGGGTGGACTTTGACGATGAGGCGCTCAAGAGCTGGCCCGGGATCGCCCTGAGCATGACCGGTGATGACTGGAGCCAGTTCGAGCGGTTGCGCTTCGCCATCTACCCGCTGACCAACCACAGCAAGGGCACGGTGTATGCGGAGTTCTACGCGGGAAAGGATGAGAAGCTGTCGGCGGCTTTCCCGGTTGGGGAGGGGGGGCTGAGGTCCAATGCGTGGAACGATGTGTCCTGGGACCTGACGGCCATCGGCGACCGCAAGCGGGCCATCCCCCGGGAGGAGGGCGGGTTTCTGGTGCGGTTCTGCCCCTCGGAGACGGGGCACTATAGCTATCAGGCCTTCGACGAGAAGGCCCCGGAGCAGACGCTGGCCGAAGGGAGCTTCGAGGTGACCGCCTCCGACAGCCCCGGCTTTCTGCGCGTTGCCGATCCGGGGCACACGTTCGTGACCCGGGACAACGGGACGCCTCTGGTGCTGATCGGGGAGAACATGTGCTGGCACACCAAGGGTGGCGTGGAGGACTACGACCTGTGGCTGCCTAAGCTCGCGGCTGCCGGGGGCAACTACATCCGGGTCTGGATGGGTCCGTGGGCGCTGGGGATCGAATGGGATGAGCTGGGGCGCTACCAGCAGGACCGGGCCGGAGACCTGGACTACGTGCTTGGGCTGTCTCGCAAGCTGGGGGTCACCGTCCAGTTGTGCCTGGACTATCACGGTTTCCTGCGTTCCCTGGAGGGCACCTGGCGCACCTCCCCCTATAGCGCGGCGCGAGGCGGCCCCTGCGCCACGCCGCGCGACTTCATGGCCGATCCGCTGGCCCGCCGCCAATACGCCAAGCGCCTGCGCTACATCGTGGCCCGCTACGCGGCCTATGACAACCTGCTGGCCTGGGAGTTGTGGAATGAGGTGACCTACATCGACGGCTACGACTCCGCTCTGGTGGCGGACTGGCACCAGGAGATGGCCCGCTATCTGCGGGCCGTGGACCCTTATGACCACATTATCACCACCAGTTTCGGCGGCGGCCCCGGAGACGAGCGGGTCTGGTCCTTGCCCGAGATGGAGTTCACCCAGAACCACACCTACAGCGGGTTTGACAAGGTGCAGGAAGTGCTGGACTGGTCCAGGCACTTCCGGAGCAAGTATGCCAGGCCGTTTCTGGTGGGCGAGTTCGGCGTCGGCGGAGGAGGGGGCGAGAGCGAGCAGCGCGATCCGACAGGTCTGCACCTCCACAACGGCGCGTGGGCCGGGGTGCTGTCCGGCAGCATGGGGACGGCCATGACCTGGTGGTGGGACAGCTACGTGGAGGACGGGGACATGTACCGCCATCTGCAGCCGGTTGCGCGCTATGCCACGGACCTGCCGGCGGACGCCCGCCCCATCGCTCAGGAGCGCTTCGCCATGGCCTACGCCGACGATCGGACACCGCCCACCTACGGCGATGTCGCCATCGCGCCGACCCGGGGCTCCTGGCAGGCGGCCGCGTACAACGCGCCACGGACGGTGCGGGTGGGGCCGGACGGGACGGTGGAGGGCGGTGAGCACCTGGCCAAGGTCATGCACGGAACCCGCAACCATCCACAGCTACACAATCCGGTGACCTTCCAGGTGAGCTATCCCGTGGCCGGGAGATTCATCGTGGGTGTGAGTGCCGTCTCCGGCCACGGCGGTGCGGGCCTCAGGATCGGCCTTGATGGACGGGTCCTGGTGGACGAGAGCTTCCCGGACGAGGATGACTCGACCAATACGCTGGAGCAGTACAACGGCGACTACGCCATTGCCGTGCCCGCCGGCGAGCACAGCATTCTCGTGCAGAACCCCGGCAACGACTGGCTGCATGTGGCGTACCGGCTGGAGAGGTACATCCCCCGGCCCGGGCCGCACCTGCGGGTGATCGGCCTGGAGGCGCCGGGGGCGTGGTGGTTGTGGGCGCAAAGCCGCGACTCGAACTGGCGGCGAGAGTTCGTCAAGAAGTCGCCGCCCGAACCTCTTGCCCCCACCGTCGTCGGCCTCAGTGGCATGGCGGACGGGCAGTATGAGGTCCAGTGGTGGGATAGTTGGACCGGCGAGGTCACACGCCTGGAGCAGGTGCGGGCCGAGGGCGGGAGCCTGCAACTGCGGCTGCCCGAGTTGGCGCGTGACGTAGCCTGCAAGATTCGCCGCAGGTAGCCCGGCCGGGGCCGATCGCCGTGCCCGTCAGCCGTGCCATTCTTCCAAGGAGGTCTTGACCGATGGATACCTTCCCATTGCCCGGCGCGCTGGTGCTCACCGTGGTCTCAGCAGTGGTGTTCAGCGCCTTGCCCGCTGCCGCCCAGGAGCAGGCCGTGGAGCCGGCGGCCAAGATACGTCCCGATCACCCGCGGCTGTTTGTGAACCGCGACCAGTGGCCGGCAATCCGCGAGCGGGCGCTGACCGTCGGCCGCGAGCACTACGAAGTCCTCCGGAAACACGCCGCGAGCACCCCGCGCACCTTCGAGTGGACGCAGTTCCCCCTCCCCGAGCCTCGTCCGGGGTCCGATGTGGCGGTGGCGGACTGGGGCGCTCAGCTCATGTCACTGGCCTTCGTGTACCGCATGGAGCCCTCGGGCGAGCTCTTGCAGGAGATCAAGCACAAGCTCCAGGCGAGCCTGGACTTCTACCATGCGGCCTATGCGGACAAGAAGGCCGTAAGCTGGTATGGCCGCAGCCGCGTAGGCTGGCTCACCGCCTTCGACTGGGTCTTTGATGATCTCACCCCGGAGGAGCGCCGGGCTTTGGGCCAAAGCATGCTCTCGCACGTGGACGGCATCTTCAACCAGAAGGGGATCGTGCGGCGCAACATGGGCGGCTACGGCTCCGGCTATTACGGCGCCGACAGCGTGGCCCTGTACGCAGGCATCGCGTTTCTGGCTGAAGGGATCGACGATGAGGCGGCGCAGGCGCTGGTCAGGCGCGGCTACGACACGTACCAGAAGCTGCTGGCGCACCGCGCCGAGTCCTGCGGCGACGACGGCGGCGCGGCCTCGGTCACGGTTACGTACTCCTTCGTGGAGTACCCCTGGGCGGAGTGGAGCTTCCTACATGCGTGGAAGGCGGCCACGGGAGAGGACCTGGCCGCCCACTGGCCGCACATCGGCTGGATCTGCAACTACATGCTCTGGAACTGGCTACCCGGGAACCACGAGTACGGCTATGGCGACACCCCGCACCTGACCAACAACTTCCCCTCCGGCCATCTGTATAACCACATGTCGCACATCATGCACCTTTACCATGCTTCACATCCGGAACTGGCGGCTCTGGCCCACCACGTGAGGGAGAAGGCCGGGGGCGGGTTCATCGCCACCTATTTCGGCCTCTACCCGCTCTTGCTCACCGATCTTGAGAAGGCCCCGCCTCCGCTGGACCCGGGCCTCTTGCCTTCGGCGCGGCACTTCGAGAAGATGGGGCAGGTGTTCATGCGCTCCGGGCCGGGGGAGGACGACACCTACGCCCTCTTCGCCTGCGGCGGCATCACCGGCAACCACCGCCATTATGACGCCACCCACTTCACCATCTACAAGAAGGGTTTCCTGGCCCTGGACACCGGCACCCGCGCCGGTAACCCGGACAACCTGCAGAACTACTACGCGCAGACCATCGCCCACAACTGCCTCCTCATCAAGATGCCCGGCGAGCCGCCCTCTCCCTACTGGAACGGCGAGGTGTTCCAGCAGGCAGGGGGGCAGAACAAGCAGGTAGGGGCGCAGGTGGTGGCCTTCGAAACCGGCCCGGAGTTCACCTACGTGGCCGGTGACGCCACGCCGCAGTACAACGCCGAGAAGTGCGCCCTGATGGTGCGCCAGTTCGTTTTCGTTCCTCCCGACCACTTCGTCGTCTTCGACCGCGCGGTCTCCACGCAGGCGGAGTTCTCCAAGACCTGGCTTCTGCATCACGCTAATGAGCCCACTTTAGAGGGCAACACCTGGCATTCGGACCAGGACCGCGGGCGGATCTTCTGCCGCACCCTCCTGCCTGCCGATGCCGTCCTGGAGAAGGTCGGAGGGCCGGGCAGGGAGTTCCTCGTCGAGGGCGTCAACTACCCCGTCGACCAGGGGCCTTCGGAGTACATCATCAAGCGCGGTGACGCGACTCGGGCGGTGAAGTACGAGGAGGTGCCCGAGCTGATGGGACGCTGGCGGATGGAGGTGCGACCCGGCGCCGCGCGCACTGGAGACGTCTTCTTGCACCTGATCCAGGTGGGCGACCAGGAGTTGGCCGCCATGGGCCGGGCCGAGGCGGCCGTGGAGGGCGACACGGCGAGACTGAGCTTCGAGGCGGGCGACCGCGTGGTCTCCCTGAACCTGAACATCACCGGACCGATCGGCGGCCACATTCAGATCATACGTGAAGGCGGCGTGATGGTGGACAGACCGCTGACGGCTGAAGTAATGCCGCAGCAGTGGCTGGCTACACCAAAATAGGCGGTGGCCGGCAGTGACGCGTTCCCGAGAGGAGACCCTGCCATGGCTCTGCGGTGCCCTCTGTTGTGCCTGGCGTTGGGCGTGCTCGCGATGCAGGCGAGGGGCTTGACCCTGGTCGCGGACGGCCATTCCGACTACACCATTACCCTGCCTCCCGAGGCCGACTTGCCCACACAGACGGCGGCCAGGGAACTGCAGCAGCACCTGGTGTCGGCCACCGGCGCCACGCTCTCCATTGTCGGCGAAATGGAGGCCCCGGCGGGGAGGCCACGTATCGTGCTTGGCACGGGGCCCGCGTTCTCGGCCGCCTGTCCCGACGTGGACACCGCTTCCCTGGCATCCGACGCCATCGTCCTGCGCACCGTGGGCGACGAGCTGTACCTGGCGGGGGGCAGGCCCCGGGGCACGCTGTACGCGGTGTACACCTTCCTGGAAGACGTCGTCGGCGTCCGCTGGTGGTCCTCCACAGAGACATTCATCCCCACCACGTCCACGCTGGTTGTGCCGCCACTGCATACCGTCTCCACCCCGCCCCTGCAGTACCGCGAGAACTTCCATCGCGATGCCTTCGAGGGCGTGTTCGCCGCGCGCAGCAAGTGCAACGGACACTTCGCCGGCATTGCTCCGGAGTACGGTGGCCACAAGCGCATCCTGGGCTGGTGCCATACCTTCTACGCGCTCATTCCCCCGGAGAAGTACTTCGCGGACCATCCCGAGTGGTTCAGCGAGCTGAATGGGCGGCGCACCGCGGATCACGCGCAGCTATGCCTGACCAATGAGGCCATGCGTCGGGAACTGGTCAGGAACGCTCTGGAATGGATTGACCGGGAGCCTGCGACGGGGATCATCAGTGTCACGCAGAATGACTGGGGCGGCGCCTGCCGGTGTGAGCGCTGCCGGGAGATTGCCCAGCGAGAGCACTCCCAGTCCGGGGTCCTGCTCACCTTCGTCAATGCGGTCGCCGAGGAGATCGAACGCACGCACCCGGAGATCCTCGTCGAGACCCTGGCCTACCAGTACACCCGCAAGCCACCCTTGACCGTGCGCCCCCGGAGCAATGTGATCGTGCGCCTGTGCCCCATCGAATGCTCCTACTCCCAGCCGCTGGGCACCGGCCCCCAGAACAGGGAGTTCCGCGAGGAGCTCGAAGGCTGGAGCCGGGTCGCCCCGAAGCTCTACGTCTGGGACTATGTCACCAACTTCCGAAACTACATCCTGCCCCACCCCAACCTGCGGGTGCTGGCGCCCAATATTCGCCTCTTCGTCGAGCACGGCGCCATCGGTCTGGGGCAGCAGGGCGACGCGGGGTCCTCCTGTAGCGACTTCCCGGAGATGCGGGCCTGGGTGCTGGCAAGGCTCCTGTGGGACCCGAGCCGCGACGAGAAGGCCCTCTTCCGCGAGTTTCTGGAGGGCTACTACGGCGCGGCGGCCCCACACCTGCAGGCCTACATCGACCTGATCCACGACGCCGTCGAGGTGGCCGGGACATATTTGCGCTGCTTCATGGAGGACACCTCAGGATACCTGGGCCCTGAGGAGCTCGCCCGGGCCGCGGAGCTTTTCGATGCGGCCGCGGCGGCGGTGGCGGAGGACGAGGTGCTCAGTGGGCGTGTTCGACGCGCGCGGATGCCTCTGGACCACGAGCTTATCCAGCGCTATCCCTGGCTCCGACGCATTGCCGCGATGAACGGCACACCCTTCGCCGGACCGGCAGACCCGGCGGCATTTGTAGAGGACTTCATCCGCACCGCGCGTGCCTTCAATGTGGGGCAATACAGCGAGGGCCGCCCGTTTGCGGAGTACGAACCCGTGCTCCGAGCACGGTTCCAGGGGTCTGCCCCGCCACCACCGCCCGAGGCCGAGGGTCTCGCCGAGGCCGACTGGATCGACATTCAGGACGGCCGGTTCCTTCTGCACAACATCGGCACCTGGGTGACCCGCGTTGACGACGCGCTTGCTTCCGATACCCGGGCCGCCCGGATGTCGGGCGGACACACCCAGTGGGCCACGCAGTTTCCGGTGCCCGGTGACCTTTGCCGCCTCGGCCGGTGGCGGGCCTACGTTGTTGCGAGGTGTGAGCCGCGGGCCACGGCCGGCGCGGCCTTTGAGGTTGGGCTATGCGATGCCGACGAGGGGAAGGTCGTGACCTCGCGCACCGTGCGGATCGAGGAGCTCACGGAAGCCGGCTACAGAGCCTACGATCTGGGTGTCCACGCCTTGCGGTCGGGCATGTACTTCTGGGTCGCTCCCATGGGCAACGCCGACGAGGTGGAAGCTGTGTACACGGACCGCATCTTCCTGGTGAGGGAGCGCTAAGGGTCCGGCCGAAAGACCGCGCCTGCAGTGAAGACGTCATCCTGGAGCGCCCGCGTCGCAAGCCCGGGCTTGCGACGCTTGTGCGCAGGATCTCGCTGCATCCCAGGAGATTCCTCGAGCTGCTCCCTCCGGGGGCGGATGCTTTCACAATGACACTCCCATGTGAATGTGGGCTTTTCGGCCGCGCTCCCAGGAGTGACGGTACAGACGCCCCCGCGGCCAGGGGGCGATGAACGAACCAAGGAGCAACCAAATGACCAGAGCGCTGTGTGAGCTGTTTCCGATCTCCGTGGTGCTCCTGGCGCTACCGGCGGCGAGCCCGGCGGCCCTGGAAGCGTGGTTTGTGGACAGCACCACGAAGGTCTTCAAAGACGACAGACCGGGTGATGTGACGGCCGCGCGCCTCACGGCGGCCGGCAACGAAACCGAAGCGGTGCAGCTCGTCATCCGCGCCGGGCAAGAGGCTTTAGAGGGGGTCGATGTACAGATCGGCGACCTGGTGAGCGCGGAGGGCGCGCGACTACAGGGCGCTGCGGTGGAGGTCTTCCGGGTGGCCTATGTCTACTTGCCGGCCCACGACCGTGAGTACCCGGACCCGCTGCCGCCCTGGACACCGTGCAGCATTGAAGCAGGGCAAAGCCAGCCGGCCTGGCTGGACATCTACGTGCCGACGGATGCGGCTCCCGGTGTCTACCGTGGCACGGTTACGGTGACGGCTACCGGCACCGCGCCGCTGGAGCTGCCTCTGGAGCTCACGGTGTGGAACTTCTCACTACCTGAGACGCCCCGGTCGCGCTGCGCCTTCGGCATCTACACGCAGGGCATCGAAGCGCAGCATCAGGTGACCGCCGGCAGCGCGGCCTACAATGCCCTGCTGGCCCGTTACTGCGACATGCTCCTGGACCATGGGGCGACGCCTCGCGACTTGTACTTCGGGCTCGAGTCCGAGAAAACCGCAGGCTACCTCAACGATCCGCGGTTCAATGCCTTCGCCATCCCCTACACGGAGGACACCGCCGAGCTCAAGCGCCGGGTGGAGTACCTCCGGCGCCGGGGCTGGGTGGACAAGGGCTACTTCTATGTGGTCGATGAGCCGACCACTCAGGAGCATTACGACCTGCTGGCCCGGCGCGCGGCACAGATTCACGGAATAGGCGCCGACCTGCGCATCGTTGTGCCGTACTTCCGCGAGCCCGCCTTCGAGGCCAAGGACGGCGCACACGGGCTCCTGACGGGCCTGTGTGACATCTGGTGCCCGAAGGTGAGCTTCTATGACGAGGAGTTCCTCACGGCCAGGCAGGCTCTGGGTGAGGAGGTCTGGTGGTACGTGTGCTGGGAGCCCGGAGCGCCCTACGCCAACCTCTATGTGGACATGGCCGGCATAGACCACCGGGCGCTGTTCTGGCAGCAGGCCCACTACAATGTGCAGGGCTTCTTGTACTGGACCAGCACCTACTGGCAGGCCGAGAGGGGCACCGCCGATCCATGGACGGACATGGCCACCGTCAAGGACCTCAGCGCCACCGTCTACGGCGACGGCTCTGTGCTGTATCCGGGCGCGAAGGTCGGAGTAGACGGGCCGGTGGCCTCCGTGCGTCTGAAGCTGATCCGCGAGGGCCTTCAGGATGTGGAGTACCTGCGTCTGCTTCAGGACAAGGAGGGGCGCGAGGCGGTGCGCGCCGTGACGGCACAGGTGATTGAGGGCCCGGATGCGTACTCGAAAGACACTGCACGTTATCTCTCGCTGCGCGAGGCGGTGGGCCGCCGGCTCAGTGAGGGCGGGCGCTGAGGAGCCTATCGGCTCACTCAATTGGGCCGCCTACGTGCCTCGGTGCCATGGCCCGAAACGCGTGGGATGAGTGTCGTCATGGTCTTGTAGACGTGTCATCTCCGCGTTGACGACGCGCATACCGACTGGACGTCACCCGGCCCCGCATATCCGAGGGTGCGGAAGGACTTCGCCGACGGGCTCTGAGATTATCCTGGGCGGCATCGCGTCTTCACATGCCGGACGAGGACCCCAATGGAATCCTGTAGACTGGCCGTCATCGGCGCCGGGCTCATCGGTGCGAAACACGCGGCGCTGGTGCGCGCCCATGACCTTTGCCGCCTTGTGGGCATCTCGGACACCGACCCGGGGCGCAGGGCCGTGGCGGAGCAGCTCGGCGTCCCCTTCTACCACTCGGTGGAAGAGCTGCTGGAAAGCAAGCGGCCCGACGGCGCCATCATCGCCACCCCCAACGCCCGGCACGCGCCGGTGGCCGTGGCCTGCGCCCGGCGAGGCGTCCACGTACTCGTGGAAAAGCCCATTGCCGACACGCTCCAAAGCGCCCGGTCGATCATTGACGCAGCCGGCGAAAGCGGCATCTCTGTGCTCGTGGGCCACCACCGGCGCCACAATCCGCTGGTGGCGAAGGCACGCGAACTAGTGCGCGGCGGGGTCCTGGGCCGCCTGGTGGGTGTCTCGGCGTTGTGGACGCTTCTGAAGCCCGATGACTACTTCCGGGTCGCCTGGCGGCGCGAACATCCCGGCGGTGGTCCGCTGCTCATCAACCTGATCCACGACCTCGATAGCCTCCGCTTCATCTGCGGCGATGTGGCCTCCGTCTATGCCAATTGCAGCTCCGCGGCGCGGGGGTACGAGGTCGAAGACTCGCTGGCGATCTCGCTGAGCTTCGAAAGCGGCGCGCTGGGTACGTTCCTGGCATCGGATGCCACACCGGCGGTGTGGTCGTACGAGGCCACCACCGCCGAGAACCCCCTCTACTACCATGTCCCCGAGAACTGCTACCACTTCGTGGGGACCGCCGCCTCTTTGGCCTTCCCGCGGATGGAGCTATGGCGCTATGCGCAAGAGAACGGGCGCGGCTGGGATCACCCGCTCCAAAGCGAGCGCCTGGAAGTGGCCGGCGCCGACCCTCTGGTCGCGCAATTGGCGCACTTTTGTCGAGTCATCCGGGGACAGGAGGCGCCGGTGATCGGCGCCGAGGAGGCCGCGCAATCGCTGGCTCTGGCGCTGGCCGTACGCCAATCGGCGGCCCGCGGAACCGCGGTCTGTCCCGCCGAGATGATGGCCACCGAGGCCGAGGAGCATCGGCCCTCTGTATGAACTCAGCTCTGCCTGGTGAGGTGAAGTATGCCAACCTCGAGCACCGAGACAGGGACGAGGCAAGGCGGCAAGCTCTGGCCGAACTGGGCGACTATCTTGTGTTGTGCGATGGTTAGCGCCGCTTCCACGGCTCCGGTGGCCTACTGGCCCTTTGAAGGCTCCGAGGGCGCGGTGGTGATCGACAGGATGGGCAACGTCGAGGAGGGCCGCCTGTTCGGGGTGACGCGATGCCCGGGGCAGGTCGGAGATGGGCTCAGGTTCCCGGGCACCGGGGGCGACGGCTACGTCCGGGTGCCCGATTGCGAGGCGCTGCAGTTGCAGGGGGCCTTCACGATTCAGTTCTGGTGGCACAAGACCGGTGAGGCGGTGCAGATCTTCGTGCGCAAGGGGGAGGGCCGGCAGGCGAACACCTATGCCTATTACGAGGGCGGCCTGCATCTTGTGGTGAGCGCCACGGACGGCCAGGACTATCGGGTGACCGGACCGGCTCTGCCGGACGGGTGGCACCATCTGGCCTTCACATGCGATGAGCGGCGACTTTGCATCATCGCGGACGGGGAGATCGTGGGAACCGGAGCGGCGCCGGGGGTGCGGCTGTTCGCGGATGAATCGGACCTGCTGATCGGCACCTACGCCCCCGGGTACAAGTATTGCCTCGGCGGCGTGCTGGATGAGCTGTGCCTGTCGGACACCGCACTGCCTGCGGACAGGTTGGAGGATGAGATGGAGATCGCCCGGGCCGTGAAGCCGCCGACGGCGCAGGGGCCGCCCCCTGTCTTCGAGCCCGCCGACGGGGTCGTCGTGCTGGCCCGGGAGGGCCGCCCCGGAGCGACCATCGTCGTCGCCCGTGAGGCCTCCGAGTTGCAGATGGCCCCGGCCAGGGAGCTGCAGCGGGTGATCCGGAAACTGACCGGCGCCCGGCTACCGATCCGCAGGGACGACGAGCAGATCGCGGGCAATGTTGTCCTGGTGGGCGAGAGTGTGCGGACAAGACAGATGGGTCTGTCGGGCGACGCCCTGGGCGGAGACGCCTTCATCATCAAATCCGGGCCCGGCTACCTGGTGCTCCTGGGCCACGACGAGAGCATGGATGGCAATGCCACCGACGGGCTCACTCCGGGACGCTGCAAGACCGGTACCTCCCACGCGGTACACGCCTTCTTGCACGATGTCTGCAAAGTGCGCTGGTTCATGCCCGGGAAGCTGGGGGAGATCGTCCCGCACAGCCCCTCCCTGGAGGTGCCGGCGCTGGAGCATACCGAGCAACCGGCGCGGCTGTATGTGCTGGGGTCGTTCCGGTCCGCCGATGGCGCCGGGTGGGCGCAGCGCCAGCTCTTCGGCAGCTCGCTTCTCATCAAGCACTCCGGTGGGCACCTGTGGTACTCGATGATCCCCGAGAAAAGGCATTTCGCCGAGCACCCCGAATGGTTCGCCCTTATCGACGGCAAGCGTACGGGGGAGGGCAATCATCTCTGTGTGAGCAATGAGGCGATGTTCGCCGAGGCGGCCGCGTACCTCAATAGCCTCTTCTCCGAGGGCTATGAGTGGGTGGAACTGGGCCAGAGCGACGGCTGGCGCCGCTGCCGGTGCGAGCGGTGCGAGGCCGCGGACGACTACCGCTCCGATGGCTGGTGGATACCGGGCTGCCCGGCCGACAGGATCTTCTCGTTCCATGCCGCCCTGGCCGAGGAGGCCCTCAAGGCCCACCCGCAGGGGAAGGTCCTTCTCATCTCCTACGGTCCCACCGGCGAGGTGCCGGGGCGTCTGGAGCGGCTGCCCGACAATGTCGTCGTCGAGTTCACTCACGACCCGCCGGAGCTCCTGGAGCGCTGGAACCGCTTCCACCACAGCTTCACCTCGTACGTTTACTGGTTCGGCCTGTACCACGAGATGGGGTACGGCCCCAAGAGCTCCCCGACCCACGTGGCGGCGGAGATGCGCCGCCATCGCGCCGCCGGCTCGCAGGCCTTCTTCCTCTGCGGCGGCGATGAGTGTTGGGGCACGGAAGCGCCCACCTACTACGTCATGGCCCAACTGCTAAGGGACCCCTCCCTGGACGAGGCCACCCTCCTGCGCGACTTCTGCGACGGCCTGTTTGGGGAGGCCGGGGGGACCATGAGGGAATACTTCACCACTTTCCTCGAGGCCGCCGATGACTACCGTGCCTTCACCGCGGCCGAGGTGCAGACCGGGGAGCCCTATCGCGCCCCGAACCGCTCGCCGGAGGAGGTCTACCGCCACTGCTTCCCGCAAGCTCGTCTGCTGAGCTGCGCGGCGCTGCTACAGCGGGCGCAGGCCGAGCTCACCACGGATGACGAGCGGCGGCGTCTGCAGTTGTTCCAAGACGGGTTTGACTATGTCCGCCTGACCGCGGAGGCCTTCGCCGCGGCGCAACGGCATGCGGAGGACGACGATGAGGCGAGCCGGATGGCCCTCACCGAATGCCTGCGACGGCGGGCGGAACTGGTGGAGGCGCTGGTCGCACGCGGGCAGGCAAGCGGCGCGGACCTGCCGCCGGTGTTCCGGGCCGGGACCGAGGACCTGCTCTTTGGGCCGGGCAAGGCGTATGCCGGGGTGTTCGCCACGGACTCGCAGTAGTGGGACACCCGGCGCGTCGTGGGCCGCGCACCCTTTCTACCGGCATACGAAGTGTGCGGGGTGGCGGCATGTGAGGTCCGCCACCGGCGCGGGCCGGAAACCCGGCGCTGCGGGAGGCCCGGGCCGGGGCTGCATTGTTTGGTACTGGGCAGGAGGTATTGACACCACAAAGGTTGAATGGGCGCCTGGGGAGCAATAAAGGAGCGGTCCTGCAGGAGGCTCCGCAGGCATTAGCCCGGCTCGGGGAGTTATCACGTCGAAGGGAGAGTGGCAACATGGCTGAAGCAGTTCTGTTCATCACCAGCAAGGGGTACGGCAAGGTGGTCGACGCCGCCAAGGAGGCTTTTCCGCCCAAGGGTCGCGGCGGCAAGGGGGTCAAGGGCTTCAACGTCACCGAGGATACCGGTCCTGTGGTGAGCGTCGAGCACGTGAAGACAGGCAAGGGTGCGAACGTGCTCATCACCACCGCGCAGGGCATGTGCCTGATGATCGCGGTTGATGATCTGACCCCACGCAGTCGGACGGCCGGAGGCGTGAAACTCATGAGCGTCGCCGACGACGACGCCGTAGTCAGCGTGCTGGTGTAGCGAGAGTCACCGGACGTCCCCCGGGGGGCCTCCCGTGACGGGAGGCCCCTTGGTCCACAATCGCCTGGGGAAAGCCGGACGCCGGTGAGCATTGCTCGGCGCCACCTCAACGCATAGCGTCCCGCCGACGATGAGGGAGAGCATCGGTGTGACCAGCGATGCAGGCATTTTGTTGCGCCCCCTGCTTAGTGAGCACGATCCCCAGACGACCTCCGAAGGCACCATAGACCCCCTCGGGCTGTATTCCATCGCCGACAATCTCGGCAGGCTGCTTTGCCCCGGAATACGGGAGCGCCAGTCGCGCCTGCGCCTGCTCACAGCCTATGCCGTGTCGCTCCATCTCCGTCGGCAGTTCGATCCGGAGCAGGTAGCCGCCGACGGCGTCACGGAGCCCTGGCTGGTGTTTGAGTGGTACCTGGTGGAGGGGCTGGTGCGATCGCTACCGGCAGACGAGCTGGTCGGGGTTCCGGGGCGGGACAAGACCGAGGCCGCGGTGCGAGCGAGCGGCCACCTCTCGGCGGCCCGCTATCTGAAGGGCCCGGCGAATTTCGGTTTCCACGGTGTCTACCGGGTACTGGCCCGGGATCTGGGAATCGAGGTGGCCGAGCAACTCGGTGAGACCGGCTTTGCTCTGCTCGCGGCCTGGGCCGACGACCAGGGCCTCGAGGGCTTTGTGGGCAGCGCTGATGGCGAGGGCCGGCGCCTGCGCTCCCTGCTCACCGATGCCGTCACCGCCGGCCTGCAGGCGGGGGAGGTCGACCGGACCCCGGGCTGGCAGGGCTGGGCGCTCCTGGGGCGGCACCTGGCACCCGCGGGCATCGGTACCGGCGAGCGCAGCATCCTGCACAAAGCTCTCGAGGCCCCCGACGCCGGACACCGGCGTGCCGTCCTGGCCTACCTCATTTCTGACGGGGGCCGGGCACGGTGGCTGCAGGCCGCCTCGGAGCGCCACTTCCACTCCGGCCTGCGGGAGCGATCCGATGCGCCCTTGCGCGCCCTGCTGGATACCATCTCGGTCTACGAGACCTTCAGCCGTCTGTGCACCGACGCCTTCTACGCCTGCCTGCGCGAGATGTCTCTGGCCGCCGGCCGTGTGCGCCCGGAGCGACTGGGGGCTTCGCCTCCGGTGGCCGCCGCGGCCACACAGATCCCGCCGCTTTTCACTGAACTGGCGGAGCGCCTATCACCTTACGGCCAGGAGGCAGCGTTGAATGAGCGCTTCTGCGAGCTCTTCCGGCCGTGCGATGCCACGGCCTGGTCGGTGGCACTACTAGATCATCACAGGAGGGTCCAGGAGACGAAACCCCCGGCGGGGAAGGCGCCCTGGTGTGAACGCTTCGACGACGGCTCGTACATGGTGCGCCCGGCCTACCGTGTTGGCGATGTTGCGGAGAGAACCGATGAGTACGTGCACGCCTACCGCACCCGACCGCTGTGGCGCTTTGCCCGCGATCTGAGGCTGGTGACCTGAATGGCGCGCAAGAGCCATAGAGATCCCGTCCATGGGAAGCTGCTGGATGCGTGGGTCTCGCCCCGCACCGCCGGGCAGCCGGTGGGCTGCATTGCCACGAGCTACACCTTCTCTCCCGAGCTGTTCGAGGAGGAGTGCCTGAGCCGCTTTTGCCAACTGGAAAGCGACCCGCAGCAGGACGGCATCGCCTACATTCTGGAGCGCGAGGAGAAGATGGCCCAGCTTCAGTGCGCCGCGGCCCTGGTGGATCAGCACCATTGCATCGGTGCCCGCAATCTGCGCTGGGACATGTTGTGTATCCGTCCTCAGCGCGGCATTCTGCATGCGAAGGTCTCTCTCCTTGTCTGGACCGAGGTGGTCCGCCTCATCGTCTCCTCGGCCAACCTGACCGAGGACGGCTATCGCCGCAATCGCGAGGTCTTCGGGGTTCTGGACTGGCGGCGGGGCGAGGAGACACCGTCCGCCTGCCTGGGGGAGTTCCTGGACTATCTGGCGACGATCGTGGCCCTGTGGCGACCCGGTTCCGGGCTCGACGGCCCGGCGGCCCGCTGCCTGGCACTGCTTCGGCACACCGAGGAGCTGGTGGCGGGGTGGGAAGCCGAGGCCCCCCGGCCCGGGCGCCGTCCCGTTCAGGTGTCCCCGGTGCTCGCCGGGCCCGGGAGACAGGATGCGCTCAGTCGGCTCGGAGAGCTTCTTCCTTCAAGCCGTCCGCCCGACGAGGCCCGGGTCTGCAGTCCCTTCTTCGACCCGCCCGGCGCAGGCAATGCCCCGGCACAGGCGCTCTGGGGCCGACTGCGGCTCCGCGGCCGGGCCCGGGTGGAGTTCCGCGTCGAGGCCACCGAGGACGGCGGCACGGGAGCCTTCCTGCTCCAGGCGCCCCAGAGCCTGCTGAGCCAACAGCCGCCGGGCCGACCGGTAAGCACCACCGTGACACGCGCCGTGGAGAGCCGGCGATCCGCTGAGACGCCAAGCGACGGTGCCGACACCGTGGCGGACATGCTGCGCCCACTGCATGCCAAGGCAATGTGGCTGGCGAACGACGAGGCCGTGGTCTACATGGCGGGCTCCAGCAACTTCACCAGCGCCGGCCTGGGGATCGGCAGGACGGTGAACCTCGAGGCCAACCTGGCGTACGCCGTGGACGGCCTCCGCCATCCGGAGGCCCGCAGGCATCTGGAGGAGAGCTTCCCTCCCGGGCGGCCGTTCCCCCGGGACGCCGAACTGCGCTGGCAGGAGGAGGTGCAGGGCGAGGAGAGCGCGGAGCCGGAATACTTGCCCCTGCCGCCGGCCTTCGGAGCCGCGATCTACGAGTGTAACCCCTCCGGGAGGCCCCGGATCCGCTTCATCTTCGACGATACTCCGCCCGCCGGGTTTGCCGTGCTGGGCGAGAGCGATGGCCCCCTGTTCCTGTCGCCGGGCGACCTGACCGGCGACGGCCCCCCGTGGGAGATTTGCAAAGCCTGGGCCGAGAAGCAGCCCCCCATGGGCTTCTGGGTGACATGGCAAGACGCCGTGGGAAGGGCCTGGTGGCCGGTGAACGTGGCCTCTGCCCGGTGCCTGCCGCCGCCGGAAGAGCT
>CAYRFY010000091.1:0-16512 GCA_964423635.1 uncultured Armatimonadia bacterium
GGGTGAGGTGACGTGAATCGGCGCCTGCCCGGAACCTGCATAATCTGAGTTCTAGGACCGGATGAAGCTCTCCGTGTACACGACCCCGGCGTCGCTGAAGGTCAAGGTCAGCGTGGAGCCGATGATCTGGTACGTCTGTGTCGTCACCTGGTTGATGGCCGAGATGTCGCTGGAGCTGGTCACGCGGCAGACCAAAGTCGAACCCGAGACCGTGAGCGTCCCCTGCTCCCAGGCGACGGCGCCCTGGCTCCATTCGCGGCGGTAGGTCTCATTGGCGTAGAAAGCAACGGTGTTGGTGCCGGTGACCACCACCGGGGTGCCATCTGCGGTGCCGGCGACCTGCCGCCAGGTGCCCTGCAGCGATGTGGGCACGGCCGGGTCGTCGCCTCCGCCGTCGATCAGGTCGTCGATCAGGTTACCCGCGATTGCGCCTGCGACGCCGGCGCAGCCGGTCACGCAGCACAAAGCGAGGCCAAACGCCGCCACAGCCAAGAGCAGTCTGCACATAGGTCTCGTCCTCCAACCGCGTCCGGGGCGCCGTGGTGAAGCTCGGTACCCTCGCCTGCTATGATAGCTTCCGCGGTGGCCCGACGTCAATGCGCCGGCCCTCCATCCCTCCATTACCCGGCGCCCTCTGGCCTTCTCAGGAGGCCCGACGGCTTCCGGGGGCGAACCGGTAAATGATGGCCTCAGACCGGCAGGCTCTCCAAAGGTAGGTCGCCTCGATATGCGCCCCTCTCTCGCCTTGCTGTTCTTGCTCGTGGCCGCCGCGGCCCTGGCCCAGCAGCCCGAAGTCCCCGTCGGGTTGTGCGCTCTGGCTCAGGTGCCTCCTAACGTCGATGGCAAGTTGGACGACGCCTGCTGGCAGGCCGCCGAGGAACTGGGCCCCTTCACGCTGCTGGACGGCACAGCCCCGGCCAGGGAGCAGACCTCGGTGCGCACGTGCTCCGACGGCCAGGCTCTGTTCGTGGGCTGTGAGCTTCTGGAAAGCTCCATGGAGGCCCTCAGGGCCGAGAAGACCGCGGACGATGTGAGCGACGTGTTCGCCAATGACTGTGTGGAGATCTTCATCCAGCCCGACCCGGAAACGGGGGAATACTTCCACCTGGTAGGCAGCGCCGGGGGCGCCAGATACGACGCCATCGCCAGCGGCGGCCCCATCGACTGGTCGCCGAAATGGCAACTGGCCGTGGGCCGAGGGCCGGACCGCTGGTGTCTGGAAGCCGCGATACCCCTGGCCGAGGTCAGGCTGGCCGGGGTCCAAGAGGGGCAGTCGATCCGCTTCAATGTCTGCCGGGAGGAGACGCCCCACAAGGAGCTGAGCTGCTGGTCTCTCACCGGCGGCACATTCCACAATGCCTCGCGTTTTGGTGAGCTGGTGTTCTTCAGTTACGCGCCGCTGGTGGCTGCAAGCCTGGAGCGTTTGGATGACAAGGTCGACAAGGCTCGGGGCGCTGCCGAGGGGTCGGCAGCGTTTGACAAGGCTCTCCAGGCCATGGCGCAGGCCAGGGTCGTGGCTGCTCGTGAGCCCTTTGGCAGTCGCGACTGGCAGAAGTTGAGGCCCATGATCGCCGCCCTTGACAAGGAGTTCGACCGCCTGGCCCGCGCTGGTCAGGAGGCGCTGGTGTGGCGTGTCGAGCCCTGGCGCCTGCCGGCACAGGAGGCGCTGCCAGAACCGGGGACAATAGACACTCAACACATCTCTGTCCGCCTGGCGCAGAACGGGCATGCGTCCCTCGCGCTGGCGGTGTGCAATCTCACCGAGCGCTCCCTGGCCTACCATGTCTCGGCCACCGACCTGCTGCAGTGGCACGACGGCCTGCAGTTTCCCTCGACCGGCCGCATCGCGCTGCGGGAGGCAGTCAGTATGCGCACGCGCAGCGGCGGGACGGTGCGCGACGCCTTGCCGGGGCTGGATGGAGCGCAGCGGCTGGTGGTCCCGTCCGGCGAGAATGCGGTGCTGTGGGTGACGGTGCATGCCCGAGACCTGCCGGCGGGCAGCTACAACGCCGGCATCGACCTGCTGCCACTCACCGGCAAGCAGCGTCGCAGCGTGCGGCTGAACCTGCAGGTGTGTCCCGTTCAGTTACCCCGGGGCGGACCGCCATTCCTCAACAACTGGGCGGTCCTGAGCGGGGCTCAGAAGCGAGGCTGGGCCGAGGCCGCCTCGCGAGATCTCCTGGAGCACGGGGTCAATGTCAACCTCATCCAGCATTCCGACCTGCCCTGGCCGCAGGTGGACGCCGCAGGCAACCTCACCCGAGAGCTGGATTTCGCCAAGTTTGACGCCCGAGTGCGCCTCCTGCCCGAGGGGTCATTCTACCTATTGTACCTGGTCCTCAATTGGTTCCAGGACCTCAAGGCCGGACTGGAGCCCGGGACGGTCGAGTACCAGAACACGGTGACACAGTGGACGGGCAAGATCCGTGACCACCTGAAGGAGCTGGGCATCGGGTATGACCGCTGGGCCTTCTACCCCATCGACGAGCCCGCCACCGACGAGTACGCTCAGCGCGTGAGAACCTTCGCCGACGCCGCCCACCAGGCGGACCCACAGGTGCTGATCTTTGCCAACCCGTACAACCGCACTACCTCCGAACAGATACGCCTCATGGGCGATGCCATCGACATCTGGTGCCCCAACCTTAGCGGCCTGCGCCCCGAGGACCTCCAATACATGAAGCAGAACGGGAAGCAGGTGTGGTCGTACCTGGTTCTCAGCCGGTTGAGCAACCCTTACGGCAGCTACCGGCTTCCCCAGTGGCGAGTGTTCGATGAGGGCCTCACGGGCTTCGGCTTCTGGGCTTACGACAGCGTGGACGGAGATGTGTGGGACGATGCGGACGGGCGCGTGTCGGACTATGCCGTGTACTACGAGGGCACGGACGGGCCGATCTCCAGCGTGCGCTGGGAGGCCACGCGGGAGGGCGCGGAGGACTACAAGTATCTGCTGCTGCTCAGGCAGGCCATCGCCCGAGCCGGTGAGGCGGGGAAGACGGAGGCGGCCAAGACGGCCCAGGGGGCCCTGGACGCAGCGGTTCAGGCCACACTGGCCCAGGCTGGGGACAGCGGCACCGCCGACAGGCAGCGGCGAGCGGTGCTCGACGCCCTCCTGGACGTCTCCGCGGCAACGGGGGAGATCGACCCGGCCGCGCTGGCGAGCTTCTCGCGCCCCGTGCCCAGGTGCCTCACGGGAAACGGCGGCCCGCGCGCGGACAACGTGCACACCGGTGGGTACTATACGTACTCCACCTTCCCCAATCACCCCTGGCGAGAGCAGTCCGACGTTACCGAGGGCAAGGTGTGGTTCGATGCCGCCGATGCCACCGAGGGCAAGCAGCGTGAGAACCAGATCGGCGGCGACCTCACCGATGGTGGCTGGAGCTACCAGCAGCAGTACGTGAACTTGTGGATCTGGAGCCCCAGCAGGGTGGACGTCACCTTCGACCTGATGCAGCCCTACCGCATCCGGCGCGTGGACGTCTTCGCCGGATCGCAGGACAACGACAAGAACCGGGTGCATTCCCTGGAGGTCTCCGTCAGTGAGAGTGGGGAAGAGGGCAGCTTCACCTCCCTGGGGACCATCGGCGACTGCCCGACAGCCACGCTGGGCCCGGAAGGCGAGTTCCGGATTGACGTGCAGGGCGTCGGCCGCTACGTGCGTCTGACGGCGACGAAGAAGGCCGACTCGATGACCCTCGGGGAGGTGCGGGTGTGGGGCGATGAGGAGGGGTGAGGCCGGCGCGCCGTTCCCGATGGGCCGTCCTTGCCGCTAGGTCTGCAGCGCATCGCGGATCATGTCCTGGTGTTCGGGCGTCACCGTGGACGCTCCCTGCACCGCTGTGACCACCGAGGACTTGTCGGCCGTGGTGAGGACTCCCCTAACGAGCTGGCGCTCCACCTCCCCGGGCGATCCGTCGGCTGCGGCAATCAAGTCACGCCAGGTGATGCTGTCGTGGACCTGTGCGCAGTTGACATAGGAGTCGTGGTGGAGGAAGCCGTAGCACTCTGATGAGATGGGCACTTGCCGACGGGACATATCGGGCCGGCGACGGAGCAGCGGCGCTATCCGGGAGTTGATGAGCAGAAGCAGCGGCGCTTCCGGGGCCACGGCCGCGATCACGGCGAACTTGTCCTTGGGCGGCCTGGTGATGCTGCACTGCGGGATCCACAGAATGTGGCCGGGCACCAACTGGCGAGCGAGATGGGCGGCCTGCTCCTCGGGCTCGAAGAAGTCCCCCAGCCTCGGCATCCGGCCTAGTCGCTCCCCATGTAGTCCAATACTTCCGCGGCGTTGGGCAGCGTCCTGATTATGTCCCCCAAGTCCATGCGACTGTTGGGGGCCTTCCCCCACGACTTCCGGTAGGCCGCATCATGGCTCAGGTCCCTGGCTGCATCGAAACTGGCTGCCGCATGCTCCGCGATAGCCGCGTCCAGACACTCGATCTCGCTCTTAGTAAGCAAGCGTAGGTTAGCCCCACGTTTGGGCCGTATGTGGTTGTCCGGGCCCAATTCGAGGGCTGCTCGCAGGACTGCGAGACGGGGACTCTCTCTGCCCTCGCGTACGTCCTTCAGTTGATCGTAGGCCTCACTGGGCACCGGCCCATGCTTCATGGCCACGAACGTCTCATCGTAGATGAGGCGCCCATAGCACGAGAGATGAACCTTGTCGGCTGCGTAGATGGTCTTGAGCGCCCTGTACATGTCCGGGACCCGCTCAGACACGTACAGCAGCACCTCGAGAGCCTTCTGCTCATTAGGATGCGTCGCGGCACCCATGTCCTCACCCAACCTCTCACCAACGCGTCCGGTAGGGGCAGAGAAGCCGCTCGCTCGGCCCCTCGGAAGGTAGGCCGAGACATGCCGCAACTCTGTGGGACGTCCCCACATGTCCTTCGCCCTGGAACCAAGGTCCCCCGGCCCTGCGGACCTTTCGCCAACGCGGTCCCGACGTCCTTCTTCCGCCGGACTATGTATACAGACGTTCTTGGCAATGCGCGGGTTTGCTTGAGCGCCCGCAAGACTGTGTGGCCGAGAGCTACCTCGGCACCTCTACCCTCCGCCCCTCGGCGGCGGAGACGTACGCGGCGAAGATGACGGCCGTGACATCCCGCGCCAGCAGCCAGCCCGATAGCGGCTCCCGGCCGTGGACGATGCACTCGGCGAAATCCTGGACCTCCTGGGAGTATCCGCTGGCCCAGTGCTCGTCGGGAGAGGCGTAGTTCCAGCCCGCCCGGGTGGAGATCTTCTCGGCCAGGTACTCATTGCCCCAGGAGCCCTCCACGGGCCCATAGGCCATACAGGCATCATTGGGGTTGATCCGGCACTGGATCCGACCGGTGGACAGAAACACGTCCAGGTGGTTGTAGATTCCCCCCAGCACCACATCCGAGGAGCACACGGAAGCGACGGAGCCGTCCTCGAAAGTGATCAGCGCCGCTCCCCAGTCCTCGCAGTCCGCCAGCCCCGTCTTCAGGTACTTCTCCGGCTCCTGCACGAAGGACTCGATGCGTGTGAGAAATGCCGTCTCCGCCACCACATGCCGCGGCCGGATAGGGCTGCCGAACTTCGCCAGACCCTCGGCCTGCTTGATGTACAGCACTCCACCCACCGGATGCGACCCGGTGCGCAAGAGCGAGCCGCCCCCGGCCAGGCGCCAGTACCTGGCGTACGAGGCGTGCGAGCCCGGATGCGACTCCTCGGCCACCAGGCGCAGCACCGTGCCGCCACTTTGCTCCATGAGCCGCCGCGCCTTCTGCACCGCCGGAGCATACACCCAGTTCTCGGCGTACATGAACCTGCAGCCCGTCCGCGCCAGCAGCGTCTCGAGCTTGCCGCACTGCTCCATCACCGAGGCCAGCATACGACTGCGCGCCACCGTCTCCCCGATCAGCTCGTCTTCGCTCGTCACCCCCGGCTCCCCACAGTAGCCCGTGAGTGGCTTCTCCACAATCACGTGCTTGCCTGCCTCCACCGCCTGCATGGCCATGGGCAGGTGCACATGGGTGGGCACGCACAGGTCCACCACATCCACGTCCGCGCTCTGCAGCATCTCCTCCAGGCTGCGGTACACGGTGTCGATAGCGTGCCTGGCCCTGAACGCCTCGGCGCTTTCGGGCCGGGCCGAGGTCACGGCCACCACGTCGCACGTAATACCCCTGACCTCACGGAACGCGAGCGTATGGAAGTCGGCGGCGAAGCCGGCGCCGACCATCCCGATTCTGATGGTGTCCATCCGGGACTGTCCTTTCGGTTTCATTCGGCTCGTTGCCCCGCCATTTGACGGCGTCCCGCCGTGGCGGGATTTGGCTCTCCCACACGCCTCGGCGGTGGGAAGGACCGCTGCTTGGCCTCGCTGCCGCCGGGCGAGCGGCCTGGGTCGTTGCCGTCGGGCCCTGCGGCCCGCTCAGCGCGGCGCAGACGGCCAACAGCCTCAGCTCGTCCTCTTCAGCGCCACCGAGCCCAGCAGACCGCCGGCCTGATCCCACGTTGCGGCGGCAATGTCGGCCGTCGGGTCGAGCCCCTGTGGCAATGGGGCTCCCTGCGGAGACGCCCCAGTCCTGAAAGCGATCACGTGCCGCAGGTCCCGGACGACTAGTTCGGCGGCGATATGGCCCCGCAGGGGAAAGAGTCTGGCGCCGCGCGGATCGGCGGCGGCCTGATCCGCATACGGCAGGAGCACGGTGAGGAAGTGGCAGGTCTCAGCGGCCTCGAGCGTGGAGGCCGTCAGGTGCCACTGGTTCGGGTAATCGCCCTCCGGCGGGGTGCTGAACTGATCGGTGACGTGGAAGCTGAGATCGTGCGGGGACAGGAAGCTCACTTCCAGGCCGGCCGCGCCCTGTCGGATCCGGGCCTCACCCGCCTGGTGGTCGACCTCGATCTCCTCCAGTGCGTGCAGATACCACTGGAAGGTGCTCAATACCGGCGTCCCCCGGACTTCCGGAGCCGTCCGCAGGTCGTCGAAGATGACGATGACCGGTGCCATCTCCGGCTGCAGCGGGCGGATGTAGAGCACGTGACGGTCGAAGCGACGCAACCGGCGGCGGTAGGCGCCGGGCGCCTCCCCCCGGGCATAGTGGCAGTAGCGGTCGGTGTGGAACTGGGCAATGCGGCCCGTGGCGTGCCAGTCGCCGACCCGCTGCCCCTCGCCGCCCACTCCCACGGAATTGCTGGCCTTCGTCTGCCATGTCCATTCGCGATGGTGGGGGCTGCCGTAGAACGGCTGGTAACCCGAAGAGACCGCGAGGGGCTCTCCGTAGGCGCTGAGCACGAAGGCGTTCTGGTTGGCGTAGCTGTGCCCGATGGAGCCGAAGGGAGAGCTGCGCAGCATGAGATGGACGTTGCGCTTCCCGTCGGCCAGATCGCTGTGCATGCAGGCCAGGCCCACGTCCGCAAAGCAGCGGCCCTGCTTCAGGCTCACCGGCGACTTGGGCGCCACCTGTCTCCCGTGGGCCACGAAGGCCCCCAGACCGCCTGGAGTGTACCTCATCTGCTGCGCGTACCAGGCCAGGTAGGGGTCCTGGAACGTGGTGGCCAGCGCCCACATGGTGTTCCCGCCTCCGGCGGGTGAGGCCTGGCCATCGCCGAACGGCGACATCCTGGAGTACGGGGGATTGCTGTAGAGCTTGAAATACCCGGTGTTTCTCAGCCACGGGCGCTGGTGCACCGGAAGGCCGGTGATGTGGTGCGCCAGACGCAGGGCACGACAGAACCCCAGGGTCGACCACTGCCAGTAGAACGGGCCATCCGCCCACCCTCCGTCCTCTCCACCATACGGCGGGTAGAACGGGGCCCACAGGAGCTTGAGACAATACTCCAGGCACCGGGCGATATCGACTTCATTGGCCAGGGCGACGGAGGCCTCCAGCAGGTCGCCCACATAGTGGCCGACCGCCGCCTTCTCGTAGGGGCGGACCTCGAACGGGATTGCCAGCAGGGCGTCGTAGACCTGAGGCAGCCGGGCGGCGAAACACCGGCGACACTGGTGGCGCTGCTCGTCGCCGAGCAGGTCGTAGACGTAGTCGTAGACCCCGGGATAGACGCGGACGATCTCCGCGGCCGCCTCCGGGTTGCTCTCCAGCCCGGTGGCGCCCTCCGGGTCCCACGAAATCACGTGCAGCAGCCGGCGCCGGGCCTCGACCCCGAACTGCTTCTCCCCGCTGAGCAGGTACGCCTCGGCGCAGGCAGTCGCGCCGGCGTTGAGCCCACGGGTGGCCTGATAGGTGCGTGCATATTGTCGGGCACGCTCGGGACCTGCCAAAAGCACCGGTGGCTCCGGCGGCAACGGCTCACCCAGGTACGCCTCACAGGCACGCTTGAGGGCCTCCAGCTCGACGCGCAACTCCCCGCGCCCCAGGGCCCGCAGGCCGGGGAGATCGGCGGGAGTGACCAAGATCCGTGGATGCGACGCGCCGATGCCCTGAATGACCTTCTGCACATCCGGGAACGGAAGCTGTAGCGCCTTGTCGCCGATGCGGAACTCACGGGCTCGACTGAACTTCACTCCCCAAGCGGAGCCCAATACCACCGCCCCGGGGGGAACACCTCGGCCGGGGCATAGAGGGTCGTTCCCTCCACGGCAACCGTGACCGTCTCGGCATCGGGGAACACCGGGTCGCGCGAGTATTGCAGCAGGTACTGCTCCACGCCTGCCACCGGCAGCCAGACAAACACAGGGGGATTGGTGGACAGGTCTTGTCCGTCCCGAGGGGCGCGCCATACTTGATAGGGGCCCGGAGAGGCCTCCAATTCCCGTGCTACCTGCATGGGCGCGTCGATTCCCCTCCTGGTGCTTCTGGAAGGCCTATGGCCCGCGGGTTCTGTGGTCCAGCCACGAGACGGCCGATCGGCTATCTCCTGAAGTGCAAGAGCGACTTCAGTAGCCCGAGGTAGTTCCTGGCCGCGGAACGCAGGGTGACAGATCTCACCTTGTGGCCGGCGTCCCGGAGTACCTCCAGGGCGGCGTTGCGCCCGGGTAGGCCCGTGAGCCCGCCTCCCGGATGGCAGCCACTTCCGGTGAGATAGAGATTGGTGATGGGCGTGCGATACCGCGACAGCTCGGGCAGTGGCCGCAGCCCCCAGGACTGGTGGAGCCCCATGTCCACATGCCAGGGACAGCCGTTGGTGTTGCCGGTCAGCCGTTGCCGGTCCAGGGGCGAGGTCACCAGGCGGCCGAGGATGGCGTCGCGGGTATTGGGGGCATACCCGCAGAAGGTCTCTACCGCCCGGTCGGCGGCCTCTTGTTTGACCTCATCCCATGAGCGTCCGCCCGCCAGGGCAAAGGGCGCGAACTGCGCCAGCCACAACGTGTGACCGCCCTCGGGAGCCAGGGAGGGGTCCAGAGCCGTGGGGCAAGCGGCCCACAGAACGGGACTCTCCGATGGCCGGCCGGCGGTGATGTCACCCCAGGCGTCGTGCACGTGCCCCCAAGAAGGCGCAAGAACGGGCGAGGCGATGGGCTGCTCCGGTCGCGACCCGTGGCGCTCGAACACTGGAACCTCCGACAGCGCCAGATCGACCTTGAACAGCGCCGCACTCGCCACGGAGACCTGCTTCACCCGGCCGACCAGACCCCGGGGCACGTCGCTCTCGTCCAGCAGGCCCAGGAACAGCCTCCCGGCGTCGATGGATGAGACCACACATCCGGAGGTCTCGAAGAGCTCCCCCGCCTCCGTGCCGACCGCCGTGGCCCGGCCGGCCTTGATGTGCACCCGAACCACGGAGCTGCCCACGAGCACCTCGCCACCCGCGGCGACAATGAGCCTCCGCAGGGCCTCACACAGCGCTCCGGAGCCGCCGCTGGGACGGGCAGCGCCCGTCAGGTGGCCGGCCGACTGCAGGCTCAGGGCCGGGGTAGACCCGGCCTGGAGCAGGCCGGTACCTCGCTGCGTCGCCCACCAGGCCATGGTGGCTCTTACCCGCGGGTCCTGGAAATAGCGGTCGATGAGCACCGCCGGCGGCGTCAGCATCGCTCGCCACAGTTCCTGCATCCGTGCCGCCTCTGTGGATAGCATCATGTCCGCCGGGGTGGGCGGAGGGGCCAGATCCAGAGGCTCCAGCAGGTGCAGGGCGCTCTCCCAGAAGCCGTGCCAGCGCCGGTAGGCCTCCACCTCCTGAGGAGCGAAGGACGACAGCTCGTGACAGGTTCTGTCCACATCACGCCACACCAGCCAGCCGGCCTGGCCTGCATAGGGGAAGAACCAGAGCGGCTCGTGCCACAGGTACTGCAGGCCGTGTCTGGCCAATTGCAGCTCCTGCACCACCGGCCCGGCGCACATATGCTGATGGTTCACGGCTCCGAGATCGATCCGGAACCCCGGGCAGCCCGGTATGGCCTCTTCCGTTGTGCAGCACCCGCCGATGATGTCCCGGCGCTCCAGTACGAGGACTTTCAGACCGCTCTTGGCCAAATAGGCCGCGCAGGTGAGGCCATTATGGCCGGCGCCGATGATGATGGCATCGTAGCTGGGCATGTCTCTCTCCCGCACGGTGAGTCGCGGCGCGCCGCCGGCGGGTGCCGCGGTGTCGGCACTTTGCCGGTGGAACAAGCGTGCGGCACGCGAGACAGAAAAGCACACAGAAAGCCTGCGCCCACCGGGCACAGGCCATACCACATTCCACGCGCCTGCGCCCTGGCCCTTCCTCGGGCGCGGGACGTTGCGGGCCCGGGCGGCGCCCCGGGCGCCATGGGCGCGAGCCGGATGTTGCCCCCTCCGATACAGGGCGCTACAGGGCCGCCGCGATGTCGCCGATGAAGCGGGCCAGCGCCGGCCCCACAGTCTCGTCGGCCAGCGAATTGGGGTGCGAGTCTCCGTCCGCGTGGGAGCCCTCGTACGCGTACCTGAGCATATTGGCCGTGGCGCTGCCGTCGTCGGCCTCGGCGAAGGCGTCGAACAGGTCGTAGCAGTCGACATTGGGGTGGCCGCCGAGGTACGCGTCGCTGCCCAGCCAGTCGGCGAAGGCACGGGCTCGGGCCGCCCAGGCCGGGTGGTTGGACAGCCGGTGCAGCGGCGGCGGGGTGACCACGATGAAGTGGCGATCCGTGCGTGTGTCGAAGAAGTCACGCATGGCCAGGTACCAGGTCCGGTACTGGGCAAGCTGCGTGTCGTTCTCGATCTGGGAGGTGGGGTAGCACGACTTGAACGCAATCACCCGGTGGTTGTTGAGGATCTGGTTGCGACAGGCGAGCCACGGGGCGTCCGCGCCGGTCCACAGCGCGAAGTAGCCGTCCGGATCGGTGTTGTCACCCGGGATGTTGTAGCTCCCCACCCACTCGCCCGCCGGGTTGCGCAGGCCGGGCGAGTTGTACTCGTGGTCCCAGAAGGCAATGCTTGTCCCGTGCGCCGCGTCGTAGGCGGCCAGCTCGTCCCGCACGTCTCCGCGCTCCACCAGGTCATTGCCCACCGAGTGGTGGATGAACAGAACGCTCACCGTCGATCCTCCTCCGGAGGCGACCGTCAGGCTGTGGGTGGTGGTGCCGGTCAGTCCGCCGCTGTCCCGCACTTCCATGCGTGAAGTGAACGTTCCCGCCGTCGTGTACCGATGGCCGGCGGTCTTGGTTGTCGAGAAGGCGGTGTCGAAGGTGCCGTCGTTTGTCCAGTCCCAGCGCACCTGCAGCGCGGCCCCGCCATCCTCGGCATCGGTGCTGCCTGAGCCATCGAACTGGAACGTGGTGGCCGTCGTGCCCGTGCCGGGCGTTACGGTGAACGAGGCCGTCGGAGCGGTGTTTGTCCGCGGGTTCGACGAGCCGCCGGACCCGCATCCACTCACGGCGAGGCAGATGCCCGCCAGCGCCGTCCACCATCCGCTGCGGAGAGTGAAGCTGTGATGCATGACCACGGCGTGCCCTCCTCCTCGTGCTCTCAGCCGTCTGGATGCGCCCGGTGCGCCGTGGTCCGGCGCGCTGCGCCCGCCGCCTTCGGCGACCATCGCCCCGCTTTGGTAACCTACGGAGTCGCCACGGGCACCGTCCTGCTCGCCGTCCCCGTGGCGCCGTACGAGTCGCGCACCTGGACGGTCACCCGATAGCTCCCTGCGGTGGTGAAACGATGGGCGGCCGTCTTGGCCGTCGCGAACGCGGTGTCATAGGTGCCGTCGCCGTCCCAGTCCCAGCGCACCTGGAGGGCTTCGGACACCGTCTCCGGGTCCCAACTGGCCGTCGCATTGAAGATGAAGTTGGTGGCCGTCGTGCCGGACGCAGGGGTGACCGTGAACACCGCGGTGGGCTCCGCGTTGTCCGGTCCGGCGGTTTCGTCACCGCCCGCCCCGTCGGCGTCCGACGAGTCACACCCCGAAACGTAAGCGGCTACGACAACGGCGGTTAGTGCGACAATGACCAGTAGCACGCAATGCCAACGAAGACGCATCAGGTCTGGACCTCCGAATGAGGTTGTGGGCGCGGTAGCCCGAGAACGGGCAGGTGTCTCTGTCGCAAACACCATTCTACTCGAAATAGTCCGACACCTGCGCGGCGACCTTCGTGGAGGTTCCCGGATCGGGCCGCGCCACTTACCCGGCAGGCTTCCTGGCCACGATGGTGGTCTCCATGGCGTTATGGGGCACGCGGGCGACCTGCGGGTCGTCAAAGCAGCGACTCAGGCGGTCCAGAGCCTCCTGCACATGCTCGCGGCGGCGCGGAGTGACGAACTTGACCGTCATCACCACGACTCCTCCGGGCCTGAGCAGCCTTGCCAGCTCGCACAGCACGTCGGCGGACTTGTCCGGGTCCATGTTCATGTCATTGGTGATGATGTCGAATAGCCCGCAGTCCGGCATCTGCAGCAGGGCCTCAGACCGCACGCTCAGGTGCCGGACGTTGGCCAGCTCAAGCACCCGGGGGTCCAGCTCGCCCGGATCCACCGCCACGACCTCCCCGAGGTGCTCGGCGAGTACCTTCGTCCAGCCGCCGGGGGAGGCGCCGATGTCCAGGGCCCGGCCCTCGGCGGGCAGCTCCAGCTCGAACTGGTCGATCACCTCGCGCAGCTTCAGTTCGGCGCGGTTCAAAGGACGCGTCCCCGGTGCCCAGCGCCGCATGCGGCGGATGCCCTTGCGCAGGAGCTGATCGGCCCGACAGACGCCCAGGTACGCGACATCCTGGAACACCTCGATGGAGAGTATCTGCTGCGGGCTTTCGAAGTCCGCCGGCGAGCCGGTGCGGAGCTCCACGTGCTTCCCCACCGCCACGCAGGCGTCGCCGGAGGTCCAGTCGTGGGCTCCGCGGCGCTCGCAGATCACCTTGAAGCTCATCTCCGGCACAGGGCCGGGGAGCAGATCGGAAGCCGCCGCCAGGGCCGCAGGCGAGGAGACATCCTTGCTCACCGCACACTGCACCTGCAGGGGCACGATGCGCCCGACGCACTCCGTCTCCGCTTCGGCAAGGGCCGCCAGAGCGCTATCGAGATCCTCCTCGCAGGTCATCAGCAGATTGCCGCGCAGGAAGAGCGAGCGTGTGTGTGATGACCTCAGCGCTCGGTGCAACTCCTCCTTGGCCCGCGTCTCCCAGCCGGAGGCACAGGTGACGAGGAAGGTGGTCTTGTCCAGCAGTTGTGCGGTCATGAAGGTTCCGCCTCAGCGACGCAGGAAATGGTGCGGGTCGGCAGCGAGCAGGCCAAAGACGCCGGCCGTTTCGGAAGGTGAGACAATGCTCCCCAGGACCGTAGAGTGGGCCGAGCTTGCGGACGGTCCCGCCGTACGCATGATCGACCAGACACTCCTGCCCAATGAAGAGCGCATCATCGACTGCACTACGGTAGCCCAAGTGTGCGAGGCGATCAAGGTTCTGCGTGTGCGGGGGGCGCCCGCCATCGGCTGCGCCGCGGCGCTGGGCATGGCTCTGTCCGCCGCCCGCTCCACGTCCCCGGACATCGACCAGTTGCGGGCCGAGTTGCTGGCGGCTCACCGCGACCTGGCGGCCACTCGACCCACCGCGGTGAACCTCTTCTGGGCGCTGGAGCGAATGACCCACGCGATCGAGAGTACCACCGATGTTGCAGCAACCCGCGAGGCCCTCAAGCAAGAGGCGCAGGCCATCGTGATGGACGACCTCCGTCGCTGCCGGGCCATTGGCCGCAAGGGTGCGGAGCTGATCCCGGAGGGCGCCAACGTACTGACCCACTGCAACGCCGGAGCGCTGGCCACGGCCGGCTACGGCACGGCCCTGGGGGTCATCCGCTCGGCCTTCAGCATCCGCCGCAGCATCCACGTGTGGGTCGACGAGACCCGCCCGCTGCTGCAGGGCGCCCGCCTCACCGCCTGGGAGCTTCAGCAAAGCGGCATCCCCAGCACGGTGATCTGCGACAACATGGCCGGTTGGCTCATGCAGCAGGGCAAGGTGGACTGCTGCATCGTGGGGGCCGACAGGATCGCGGCCAACGGCGACACCGCCAACAAGATCGGCACCTACAGCGTGGCCGTCCTGGCCGCACACCACAGCATCCCCATGTACATCGCCGCGCCACTGTCCACTGTAGACTACGAGCTGTCCGGTGGTCAGGGGATACCGATCGAGGAGCGCGACCCGGTGGAGGTGTCGCATCTGGCAGGACTGGCGCAGCGCTCGGCCACGCCGGAGGGGGCTCAGATTCACAGCCCGGCCTTCGACGTCACCCCCGCCGCGCTGATCTCGGGCATCATCACGGAAGTGGGGGTGGCGCGGTCCCCGTACACAGAGAGCCTCGGCCGCTGGCGCAGCCAGGCCGGCCGTATGCGCGGCGAATAGGCGTTCGCCGTCCGCCCTATGGAGCGGTCGAGTGTGCAGCCGGTGCGACGCTTGCGTCGCCGCACACCCGAGCCGTTCGCCGTCCGCCATCAGCCCTATGGCAGGGCCGAGTGTGCAGCCGGTGCGACGCTTGCGTCGCCGCACACCCGGCCCAGCCGTCCGCCTCAGCACCCCACACCGAGGGACCATCTCCTATGCGACCCACTGCCATGTCCATAGCGATGCTCTGGGGGCCATCGTGCCACGCGCGGTCCTCGCGGACCGCGCGGGCAAGAAGGGGGAGGGAAGACGGGCGCCTGGTCCCACGGGTTCCACCCGTGGCCAGCGTGCACTGCCCCTTCGGGGCAGACGGCAACGGCACGGCACCCGACCCCGGGTTCCATACATCTCATGGCACTACTGCCTCTGGCCTGCTCTCAGTCATCCTGTCACTGGCCCTCCTTGCCGGCCTGTCCGGCTGCAGCCGCCAGGAGCCTCCCGCCATGCCGAGTCCCACGGCGGCGGCTCCGCCGCCCACGGCACGGCCGGCACGGGCGGCTCCGCCTACCTCGGCCACTGCGCCCACCGATGCCAATTGGCCGCGCTTCCGGGGCCCGGGTGGGCTGGGGATCGCCGCCGGCGCCGATGCCCCCGTGAACTGGGACGGCCCCTCGGGCAAGGGCGTCCTGTGGAAGTCACCGGTCCCCCTGCCGGGCAATAGCTCACCGGTTCTGTGGGGCGAGCGAGTCTTCCTCACGGGGGCCACGGAGAAGCTGCGTCAGGTGTATGGCTATGAAGCCGCCACCGGGACGCTGCTGTGGACGGCCGAGGTCGCGGGCATCGCGGGCAGCCCGACCCAAGCGCCCGAAGTGGGCAGTGACACCGGCTACGCCGCGCCGACTCAGGCCGCCGACTCCCGCCGGGTGTACAGCCTCTTCGCCAACGGCGACCTGGCCTGCCACGACCACGAGGGCAAGCCCGTTTGGGCCAAGAGCCTCGGGATGCCGGACAACGTCTACGGTCACGCCTCCTCATTGCTTGTCTGGCAGGAGCTACTGGTCGTGTTGATGGACCAGGGGGGGGCGGAAGAGGGCAAGAGCAAGCTCATGGCCCTCTCCTGCGCCACCGGCGATGTCGTCTGGGAGGCGGCACGCGATGTGCCCAATTCGTGGGCCACTCCGATTGTCATTGGGGCCGGCGATCGGGAGCAACTGATCACCTGCGCCAACCCCTGGGTGATCGCCTATTCCCCGGCCGACGGCGCCGAGCTTTGGCGTATCGCGGTCCTGGGAGGGGATGTGGCCGCTTCCCCGGTCTACGCCGGGGGCCGCGTCTTCGTGGCCAATGTCAATGGCCGCGCGGCGGCCATTGACCCCAACGGCAGCGGCGAGCTGCCTCCCGAGAGCCTGCTTTGGAGCTTCGAAGAGAGCCTGCCCGACACCTGCAGCCCCCTGGCTACGGATCGCTTCGTCTTCCTGCTGACCTCCGTGGGGATCCTCACCTGTCTGGACGTGGCGACGGGCGTCAAGCTGTGGGACCACGACTTCCTCACCTTGTTCCGCTCCTCCCCGAGCCTGTGCGCGGACAGACTGTACCTGCTTGGCCAGGATGGCCAGATGTTCATTGTCCGCGCCGGCGATAGGTTCGAGCAGTTGGGCACAGCGGCGCTTGGCGAGCCCTCCACCTGCAGCCCGGCCTTCTCCGGTCGACGCATCTACCTCCGCGGGGAGCAGAACCTGTACTGCGTGGGCCAAGACTAGACGCCTATATGCACCGACTTCTGCACAGATGAATCAAGTTCTGGGGTCGCGATCACG
>CAYRFY010000092.1:0-8532 GCA_964423635.1 uncultured Armatimonadia bacterium
CAACGATGCCGCTGGAGGCGCCGATCATGACGTAGATCACCAGCAACTCGGCGCGTGAGAGCACACGGCGCGGCGAAACCAGGCGCAATAGGGCATTGACCCCGATGAGCGCGGCCAGGAGGATCACTGCATGGAAGAAGATGGACAGGTAGGTGGGGCGCCCGCCGTAGATGTTCTCCATGCCGGCGACCCACAGGCTCACCAGCGGGACCAGCAGCAGTCCGAGGAGGATGCTGCGGGGCCGTAGAGCGGTCTGATCCTGCCGAGGCCTGGACGGCGGCATGGACGGGAACCTCGCGGGTATCGCGGCGAGCGCTAGGGAGCGGAGCCACAGCCGCGGCACCGCGGGAACTGCCGTCGCGGGCGACTGCGGTCTCCTCCGGCCCCGGAGGCAGGACCGGACAGCCCTCGGGCGCCCGCACACCGGGGCCCATCAGGGCAGAGGCCGGCTCAGCTCTGCCTCCCGGCCGAGGCCGCGCCGTTGCCCCCACCCCGGCTCCGGGCGATGAGCTTGAACACCTCCATCACCAGCAGGACCGACAGGGCCAGCCCCAGCGCCCACAGCCACCGCATGGGCTCCAGGGATTCCGTGCGCAGGAGCCGCTGCATGAAGGGGAGCTGCATGCTCAGGATGTGGATGCCCTGGGCGATGAGCACCCCCAGCACCAGGATCGGGTTGCGCGCGATGGGCACCCCGAAGGCCGAGACGGACTCGGAGCGGCAGTTGAACACATGCACGTTCTGGAACAGGACCATGACCAGCAGGACGATGTTCCTGGCCGACGTGATGCCGTCTTCGGTCGCCCCGAAGCCCTGAATCTCCACGAGCCAGTACCACACCGCGAAGGCGATGGCACCGATGGTGAGTCCGGAGGCCACCGTCTGTCCGGTCATCAGAGGGTTGAAGATCCGCTCATTGGGGCGCCGCGGCGAACGCTTCATGGCCCCCGGCTCCCCGCCCTCGAAGGCCAGAGCGACGTCCTGAATACCGTTCGTGACCAGGTTCAGCCAGAGCAGTTGCACCGCCAGCAGTGGGAGCTCGAGCCCGGACACGACGGCCGCGGTGAACATCACCACTTCCGCCGCGCCGGTGGAGATAAGCAGGTAGATCACCTTGCGCACATTGCTGTAGGCGAAGCGCCCCTCTTCCACCCCTGCTACGATCGAGGCGAAGTTGTCATCCACCGCGATCATGTCCCCGACTTCCTTGGCCACATCCGTCCCCGAGCCCATGGCCACGCCGATGTTGGCCCTGCGCAGAGCCGGGGCGTCGTTGACCCCATCGCCGGTCACGGCTACGAACTCGCCCCCGTCGATGAGGGCATCGACGATCTCCAGCTTCTGGTTCGGCGAGACTCTGGCGAAAACGTTGCTGGACCGGACCAGCTCGGAGAACTGTGGCCCCTCGGGGTCACCGGCATCGCTCAGTTGACGCCCCGTCACCACGGGGTCCTCGGCGCCGGCAAGCCCCAGGGAGCGGGCGATGGCGCCGGCGGTGGCGGGGTGGTCGCCGGTGATCATCAGCACCCGGATCCCCGCCTGCCTGCATGTCGCCACCGCCTCGATGGCCTCGGGCCGCAAGGGGTCGATGAACCCCGCCAGACCGCAGAAGGTCAGGCCCGACAGGTCCTCCGGACCGTAGGCGCCACTCTCGCCCATGCCTCCCACCGGGCCGCCGGCGACCGCCAGAACTCGCAGTCCCTCCTCCGCCATGGCCTCAGCCAGGCGCTCGATGCCCTCGCGATCCGGCGCCACCGTACCCTCGGAGCCGTACGCGCTGCTGCAGAAGTCCAGGATCGTCTCGACGGCCCCCTTGACCGCCACATGGACATCACCGTCTGTCTCGTAGAACACCGCCGAGAACTTGTGTTCCGACTCGTAGGGGATCTCGCCCCGGATGGCCACTTGCCCTCGGACTTCGGCCGGGCTCAGGCCCAGCTTGTAGCCCAGGGCGAGCAGTGCCACATCCATGGCATCACCGCGATGCCTCCAGCCGTCCTCGCCGCGCTCCAAAGTGGCCTCATTGGCCAGTATCGACAGCCGGGCCAGATGCTCCAGGCAGGGGACCTCCCCGGTGTTCGTCGGCGTGCCTTCGTCCGTGGAGACCTCGCCCTCCCCGTTGTAGCCCTCTCCGGAGACGGAAAACCCCACACCGTCGGCCAACACCACGCGGCGCACCGTCTGCTCGTTCACCGTCAGCGTGCCGGTCTTGTCGCTGGCGATGACGGTGCAACTGCCCAGACTCTCCACGGCGGTGAGCTTGCGCACGATCACATTGCGCTGGGACATGCGCCGCGTCGCCACGGACAGGGCCACCGTCATCGCGACCGGCAGGCCCTCGGGGATGGCCGACACCGCCAGAGCCACCACGAAGAAGAAGATCTCCTTGATTCCGCTTCCCTGCTGCCACAGCAGGGTGGCCAGCACCACGCTGACGCCCCCCATGACCATGGTGATGACCCGGATGAAGCGCTCCATCCGCACCACCAGAGGCGGCTTGCCGTGTTCGGAGGTGGCGACGCTCTCGGCGATCAGCCCCACCTGGGTGTCGGCTCCGGTGGCCACCACGACTCCCAGGCCACGACCGGAGGCCACCACGGCACCGGCGAAGGCCATGTTGGTGCGGTCGCTCACCGCCGTGTCCGCGGCCAACTGCTCCGCCCGCTTCTCGGTGGCCACCGACTCTCCGGTGAGGAAGCTCTCGTCTGACGTGAGGTTGTTCGACTGCAAGATGCGCAGATCGGCGGGCACCTTGGCCCCCGATTCCAACAGCACGATATCGCCGGGAACCAGGTCCTCCGATGGAACCTGCTGCTCCCTACTCCCGCGCCGAACGGTGGCGCGGATCCTGAGCAAGCTCTGCAGGCTGGCCGCGCTCTTCTCGGCGCTGTACTCCTGATAGGCCCCGAGGCCGCTATTGAGGGCGATCACCAGCAGGATGAAGATGGCGTCCTTCATGTCGCCGATGGCTACAGACGCCACGGCGGCGCCGATCAGGACGAAGATCAGTGGGTTCAGAAGCTGGGAGAGCAGCACCATCCAGATGGTCGGGGGCTTCTTGGCCGGAAGCGTGTTGGGGCCGCACGACTCCAGTCGCCGGGCGGCCTCCTCCTCGCTCAGCCCGCCCGCATCGCAGGCGAGCTTCTGCAGCACATCCTCCTCGGCCAGGGAGTGCCACGGCTCATTTCGATAGTCGCATTCGTGCATCAAGCAGCCTCGTGTTCGGAGAAGGGTGCGGTGGAACCGGTCGCCGTGAGCGAGATGCCGTCAAGCTCTCGCCGGTGTGGCGAGAGCGTCCTGTGCGCGTCCTGTCACCACCACCGGCCTCCCCTCGCTGGGCGAACCATATTGCCTGTTGGCCGCGGAGCTCCTGGATTCCTTCGCCGTGCTTGGGGCCGCTCTCCCGCCACGGAGGTACCGCTCGGTGTGCCCGCGAACTGCCTGCCCGCCCACACCCATAGCGGAGGCTGAAGATGACCTCGAGAGAGCGCCTGCTGGCCCTCCTGCGCGGCGACATCCCCGACTGCGTCCCGGTGATGCCGGACACCTCCAACATGATCCCGGCACGCCTCACCGGCAGGCCCTTCTGGGACCTGTACCTGTACAACGACCCACCCATCTGGGAGGCCTACATCGACTGTGCCAGGCACTTCGATGTGGACTCGCTCATGGACGGCTACGCCCCGCTCGTGTTCCCCGAGGAGCAGCCTGCGCAAGACGGCCCGCAATGGGAGCGGTTCATCGTCGACCGCACCCCCGAGCGCATCGTCACGCAGGCCTCGTACCGCGAGAACGGCAGGCGAGTCTGGGCCAAGCACGTGGACATCTACCGCGTGGCCGACCCGCCGGTGCACGGCGTCTCCCCCCGAGTGGCGCGATTGCCCGAGGAGCCGGCAAGCTGGGAGCCGCTGGAGGGCGTCAAGCCGGTGGATTACGGGCCCGAGAACCTCCGACGCCTGAAGCGCCTCATGGGAGATCAGGGGCTGGTGGGGGTCTTTGTCATCAGCAGTTGCGTGCTGGGCAACGAGCAGATGGTCTATGACTACTACGACAATCCCGCAAAGTACGAGCAGATCGCCGAACGACGCATCGAGTACGGCGAGCAGCGCTTCCGGCGCATCATGGCCATGGAGGACGGGCCCGACTTCGTCGCCGTCGGTGGCTCCGGAACCCTGATCTGGCAGACCGTGGATATCTTCCGCAAGATCGCGCTCCCCGCACTCAAGCACGTGATCTCCCTGGCCCACGCAGCCGGGATGCCTACCCACCTCCACTCCTGCGGACCGCAGAAGGAACTGGTCAAGATCATGGCCGAGGAGACGGAGCTGACGGTCATCGACCCCCTGGAGGTCCCGCCCATGGGTGACTGCGACCTGGCACGGCTCAAGCGCCTGTACGGCGACAAGATCATCCTCAAGGGCAACCTGCACACAACGGACGTCATGCTTCGCGGGAGCGTGGAGGATGTGATCGCCGCCTCCAGGCAGGCGATTGACGACGCCGGTCAGGGTGGGAGGTTCATCCTCTCTACAGGCGATCAGTGCGGACGCGACACCCCGGACGAGAACCTCCGGGCGATGGTGGAGACGGCCAGGACCTACGGCAGGTACGGATAGGCGCGCACCGCCGCTTGCGAAGGACCGGCTCACTCCCTCGGCGAACCGCCTTTTGCCCACACCTATCGCTCTCACCCACTCCTCTCCAGGAGAAGAACGACCCATGCTTACGGACAGGAAGCTGTTCAGCAAGATCGACAAGATCCAGCAGCGCTACGCCCAGTTGCGCTTCGTCTCGGTGGGCGGCATCGACATGGAGATGGCGCAGACGAAAGAGCACTTCCGCTCCGAGCCCGAGGAGCTCAAGTACAAGCCGGCACCGGTCGGCACCAGGTGGGGCGATAGCCGGCTCACCGCCTGGTTTCGGGGCGATGTCACCGTGCCCAAGAGTTTCCCCGGCGGACGGCTCTTCCTCCGCGCCCGCACCGGCGGCGAGACCCTCCTCTTCGTCAATGCCCGGGCCATGGGCGTGTTCGACGACAACCATCCGGTCGTCGCGGTCAAGCTCGACGCCGGGGCCGGGGCCGGTCAGAAGCTGCACATCGCCCTCGAGGCCTACAGCGGACATAGCTTTCCCGGAACTCAGCCCCAGGACAGCGGCATCGTTGTGGGCAAGAACAGCAGGACCTTCGAGGGCGCCGAGCTGCTTTCGGAGCGCGAAGACGTGACGGCCTTCGTCTTCGACCTGCGCACCCTGCGGAGCCTGATGCATGCCCTGGATGATGGCAGCCTGCGCAAAGGCAAGATCATCGCCGGTCTGGCCCGGGTGGCGCAGGTAGTGGACGCCATGCCCGCGGAGACCTCGGAGGAGAGCTGGAGGCCGAAGCTGGCGCAGGCGCGGGAGATCATGGCCCCGCTGCTGGCGGCCCAAAACGGCAGCACCGCCCCCTACATCGGTCTCATCGGCCACTCGCACATCGACACCGCCTGGCTCTGGCCCGTTGCCGAGACCTGGCGCAAGTGTGCACGCACGTTCTCCTCGATGCTCAACCTCATGGAGCAGTACCCCGAGGTCATCTTCATCCAGCCCGCGCCGTGCCATGCCGAGGCCGTGCGAGACATGTATCCGGAGCTGTTCTCCAGGGTGCAGAAGATGGCCAAGACCGGTCGCTGGGAGCCCAATGGCGCCATGTGGGTGGAGCCGGACTGCAATATCCCTTCCGGAGAGAGCTTCGTCCGCCAGCTTCTCGTGGGGCAGATGGCGGTCAAGGAGATGTTGGGCTACCGCGCCGATACCCTCTGGCTGCCGGACGTGTTCGGCTACTCCGCCGCTCTGCCCCAGCTCCTGCGCGGCGCCGGGGTGGAGTTTTTCTGCACCACGAAGATCGGCTGGAACGACACCACCCGCTTCCCCTACGACAGTTTCGTATGGAAGGGCATCGACGGTTCCGACGTGGTGTCGCACTACAACACTATCCACTGCTGGCCCGACCCGGAAACCCTCGTTTCCCAGTGGAACTGGGTGCAGCACAAGGACGCCCAGGACCGGCGGCTGATGTCGTACGGCTTCGGCGACGGCGGCGGCGGGCCGCAGGCGGAGATGATGGAGATCGCCCGCAGGGTCCAGGACCTCGAGGGCTGCCCGCGCACGGCCTACACCACGGTGGGCCGGTTCATGCGGGATCTGCGGGACGAGATGGCCCCGCTGCCCGAGTTCTGCGGCGAGCTGTACCTGGAGTTCCACCGCGGCACTTTGACCTCTATCGCCCCCATCAAGCGGGGCAACCGCAAGGCGGAGCTCGCGCTCAGAGACGCCGAATGGCTCTGCACGCTGGCGAGACTTCGCGGCCGGGACTATCCGGCCGAGCAGTTCCTGCGGACCTGGAAGACGCTCTTGCTCAACCAGTTCCACGACATCCTCCCCGGCTCGTCGATCCCGCAGGTCAATGACGAGGCCATCGCCGACCTGGCCCGCTGTGTGCAGGAGGCCCAGGGTCTGTCGGCGGATGCGGCCGGGGCCCTCGGGGCGGGACGGAGCCGTAGCAAAGTGCTGGTGCTCAACAGCCTCAGTTGGGATCGCAAGGGCGAGATCGCCCTCAGCGGCGTCCCCGAAAGTCTCCTGCCCTCCGGCCCGGGCCTCGAAGCCCAGCGTATTGAGGGCATCGAGGGCGAAGGCCGGCTGCTCATCGGCGGCCTGTGCCTCCCGGCGTTGGGTGCGGTGACCCTCGACCTGGCCGAGGGCGCCGCGGAGGCCGACAGCCCCTTCCGCGTCGGCCGCGATGAGATCGAGACGCCCTTTTTCGTAGCGAGGTTCGACGAGGTCGGGCGCATCGTGTCCCTGCTCGACAGGGAGAGCGGCCGGGAGATCGTGGCCCCCGGCGGGGCGCTGAACTCCCTGCTCATCGGCGAGGATGTGCCGGATCAGTACGACAACTGGGAGATCGACAGCGACCAGGAGCTCAAGATGCGGCTCGAGCGCCGGCTGCTCAAGCGCGAGCTGGTGGCCGAGGGACCATTGCAGCTTCGGGTGCGCTGCGTGTACGAGCTGGGCGAGGGCTCCCGCCTCACCCAGGACGTGGTCTTCCACTCCACCACCCCGCGTATCGACTTCGAGACGGTGGTGGATTGGGACGAGAAGCACAAGCTCCTGAAGGCCGCCTTCGATCTCGACGTATTGGCCGACTTCGCGCGCCACGAGATCCAGTACGGCCACGTGGAGCGCCCCACGCACCGCAATCTGCCCGGCGACCGGGCGCGGTTCGAGGTCTGCGCCCACAAGTGGTCGGACCTGTCCGAGACCGGCTTCGGCGTGGCCCTGCTCAATGACTGCAAGTACGGTCTGAGCGTGCACGGTAAGACCATCGGCCTGACCTTGATGAAGGCCGGGACGCATCCGGACGATAGAGCCGACCGCGGCCGTCACCTGATGACCTACGCCCTCTTGCCCCACAACGGTCCCTTCAGCGCCGAGAGCGTGATCCGCCCGGCGTACGAGCTCAACGTCCCCGTCTTGGCCTACCCGGCCGCCGAAGACGCAGAGGGCTTAAAGAGCCTGGTGCAGGTAGACAGGCCAAACGTGATCGTGGAGTCGGTGAAGTGGGCGGAAGACGGCAAGGGCTTCGTGGTGAGGCTCTACGAGGCGGAGAAGACCGGCTGCCAGGTGCGCCTGAGCTTCGGGGTGCCGGTCAAGAGGGTAGCGGAAACCAACCTGCTTGAGGAGGAGATCGGCAAGCTGAGGATGTCCAAGGGAGTGGTGGACCTGTACCTGCGGCCGTTTGAGGTCAAGACGGTGGTTTGTGGGGTGTGAGGGTGGGAGGGCGAAGGACAACACCGAAGACGACGACGCGGGCCGAGGTCCTTCCTCGGCCCGCACCGGTTCACGCCAGCGACAACTATTAGCGTCGAAGTCTCGTTATCGAATTGTCTCAACACAGATAGTATAATACCCCCCCCACACAGACAATCGATATATCATCATTTAAGCATGTTATGAAGTCTTTTTCTTGACTATTTGCATCTCATCCTCCACAATACCTCTCGCCCACATCGTGTACCCGTCAACCAGCGCCCGTAGCCGCAAGCGGGCCGCTCCCCCGAGGCGAGGGATCCGGAGATGGCGGTACTGACGCTACGTGGCTGCCGTGGCACCATGCTGCTGCTTGCGGCGGTGAGTGCGTCTGCGGCTTGGCCCCAGCAAGCGCCGCCCCCCACCCCATGGACCGTGCACGGCTGCGCGAAACCCTCTGCAGCCACGGCCCTCCCGCCCGGCGCAGTCGCGAGGAGCCATCACCTGCGAGTCGTGATAGAGGCCGAAGTCACGCTCGTCCACAGTTCCACCCCAGCAAGCCCCTTCGTGATCTTGTACCGCAGCCCGGAACCGGGCATCGCCCTGTCTCTCGTGGTGGACGGGACCGACATCGCGCCCCAGCCGTCCTCCACATCGGGTGCCGGCTGGCAGCTAGCGCGTTTCATACTCCCCTCCGAGACACCCCCCAAGGCCTGGTCGCTCAAGCTGTCCGCGCCCGCTGGCGCAGAG
>CAYRFY010000092.1:8542-13826 GCA_964423635.1 uncultured Armatimonadia bacterium
CTTCCCGCCTCCCCGGATGCCAGGTGTTCGCCCGAGCAGGCCCTGCACGACCTGGCGCGGTACTGTGCGTCACAGGAGGACGCCATCGGCCAGGCGGCGGCGTGGGAGGGTCTCGCGCGCCTGCTGCCCGGCACCGGTGAGGCGGCGCTGGCCCTGCGCAATGCCGCCGACGCCCTTGCCGCCGCAGGCGACGAGGAGGAGGCGGCGCGCGTGTGTCTGCAGGCGCTGCGACAGGTGGGGACCGAGGCGGGAGTGTGGCGGACGTTCGCCGGGGAGCCGGGGTACGCCCAGAACCGGGCCGCCGCGGACTTGGGCGACGAGTTGCGCGGCAGGCTGACCGGGCTTGCGGGGGCGTGTCCGGACGACCTGGGCGCCCGAGCGTACCGAGCCGCCGCCTCGCAGTACCCGCCGCTGCCCGCCGCCAAGAGAGCGGCGCTCCCCTTGGCGTCCATCCTGGAGCAAACCGGCCACCCGGCGGAGGCGGTGCCCTGGGCCCTGCTGTGCCTCGATGCCGCCGGCGATCACAACCCGATCCAGGCCACGCTGCGCCTGGCCGAGAACCAGCGCACCCTGGCCCAGATCGCCGCCCCGACGGAGCCTAAGGTGCTTGCCGGCGCGCTGGAGCTGCTGCTCCGCTACTTCGGAGGGTCGGTTTCGCCCGAGCCGATGAAGGCGGCGCTGGAGGCATGGATCGCCGCAGAGACGGCCGGCCTGAGCGGCGATATGGCGGCGTGCAGCGATGCCTTCGCCGTTGCCCGGGAGCACCTGCGAGACACGGCCCTGGCCCCGTGCGTGGCCATCGCCCTGAGCCAGTGGCTCCAGCACCTGGGCTACTTCGTGGAAGCCGAAGCGGCTTTGCCCGGGCGGCACACCCTCACCGACGAGCACCTGCTGCAGTGGCATGACATGCAGCAGGGGCGCCTTCTCATGTCTCAGGGCCTGTTTGGCGAAGCCGCGGACGTCCTCGCGCGCGCTGCCGGCCTCCCCACATCCACCATCGCCGACCACGCCTTGTTGTACCGGGGTGAGTGTCTCGAATGCCTGGGCAGGTGGCCCGAGGCGCTGAGCGTGTACTCCGCGCTGGCGCACACTACGGACGCTCCCGAGGTCGCGGCGAAAGCCGCGTTCTGGGGGCACCGACTGCACGACCTGGCGGCCGACTACACTCCGGCGTTCGGTAAGGAGGCCTTCTACTGGGGCGAGGATCGCCAGACAAAGGGCCAGTGGGATATCTACGGCGAGCGACACGCGGTCATCTGCGCCCGCCTGGCGCCCGGAAGCCTGGTCAGCGGCCTGGATGCCCCGCTGCCCTACCGCACCTACGTTGCCGACCCCGAGAAGCACTCGTGGTGGTGGAACTGGGAGTCTGTCACCCCGCATCCCAGCCTCATGCCCGACCCCTACTGGAACAGTCCCACCGCCTGCAACTGGGACGACGGGGGAGAGAAGCAGCCCATCGGCACCGGCCCCGACCTGATGGTGGACCTCACCATCCCCGAGGGCGAGCATCGCCTCAGCCTCTACCTGGTGAATGACTTCAACTACTACGAGCCGGGCCGCGAGCACACCATCTACCTCCTGGGTGAGGGGAGCAAGGTGCTGGCGGCGTGCCCGGTGCGCAGCTTCGAAGGAGGTGTCTACCACCATTTCGCCGTCACCGGCCCCCGGAGCCTGACGGTGCGCATCTTCCGCAATCTGAGCATGAATACACTGCTGCAGGCCGTGCTGCTGGACCGCATCGACACCCGCGAGGGCGCCATGCTCGACGGCGAGGCCTTCGGCCCGCTGGGGCAACGCATCAGGGACGCGAACAGGACGGAGGCGGGGCTGCACTATCGCGGACAGAAGTGCACGGCACAGCAGCGCCGGGACATCGTCCGCCACCTGGTGTTGCACCCCTCGCGAGGCACGCTCAGACAATGGCAGTCGCTGCGGCTGCTCAATGCCTGCGGCGCCGGCCTGTGCTACGAGCAGCAGGCCCGGCACACCCTCGAGCGAGAGACGCTGGACGCCCTCGGCGGCGCCGACACTCAGGCGCTGTGGACGGCCACCGCCGAGGCCCAGAGCCAGGCGGGCTATCGTGCCGGAGCGACGCGGTTCACCCGCTGCGCCGTGGACCTGGCAGAGACCGACCCCGACCTGGCCGACGGCTATCTGGACGTTCTGTCCGCCTCCGTGGACCGCATGGTCTCCCTTTACGACTACTACAGCGGCCCGCCCAAGGAGGGCCAACCCCGACCCCACCTGGGAGCCACGGACCTGCCGTACGCCCTCCACCTGGCCGAGCGCTTCACCACCGAGGCGCGCCAGAGACTGCCGGAGCAGGAGGCCGCCGAGCGCATTCTCGCCATGGCCCGCCGGGTGCAGGCCGGCAAGGTGCCACAGGTGGCCAAGCAGCTCTTCGAAACTGTGGGGATGGACAACCTGAGGCCCGCCGACCTCTATCGGTACCGGCGCTGCTGCGATGACGACCAGATCACGGTCGACATCTTGCGCAAGCTCCTGAGCGCCGAACACGAGCACGGCGTCCCCGGCAAGTCGATGCTCTACGTGGAGTTGGTCGGCGCCCTGGCGATCGTGGGCGACTATGCCGGGGCCGAGGCAGAGCTGGAGACCTTCCTGGCCATCGAGAACGCCGCGGGGAACCAAGCGAATGCCGTGCTGAACCTGGCCACTCACGCCATGCTGCATGGCGACAAGGCCTTCGCCAAGAAGTGGTTCGAGTACCTCGTCGAGCACTTCCCCGGCACTCACTGTGCAGATCTGGCAACGAAGTACCTGGACCGAGGACTGACGCGACCCTGGGAGGAGAAGAAGCCATGAATGCGACGTATATCGGCCGGGCGCGGAACCTGCTCTGCGTAGCTGTTGTCATACTATGCGTGGCCGACGCTCGGGCCGGAGACCTCACGATCGACATCCGCCTGCCGGCGAACGGCGCGGTGTTTGCGCTGGGCAGCACGGGCGAGTTCAGTGCGCACGTGGAGAATCTCGGAGATCATGAGTGGACCGCCTGGTGGCACTTCGGAGACACGGGAGAGAACAGCGGCCAGACCACGATCCCGGAGGAGGGCGAAGCCGACGTTGAGGCCTCGCATGCGTTCAGCCACGTGGGCCCGTTCATCGCGGATGTGACGGTGGTCGACTTCGCAGGCGATGCGGTGGAGACGGCCAGTGTCCAGTTCGTGGTTGCCGACGTGTCGATAGACACCATCGAGTTCACCAGCGACCACGGCCTAATGAAGGACGGGGGCCTTGTCATGGGGGGCGGGACGTTGTTGCCCTCCCCAGAGTGGGTGCCGGGGGTGCGGAACGTACATATCAGCCAGACCATGGGCACGCCGCTGTCGCTGGCGGTCTCTCTCTGCATGGAGCCGGCAGACGTACCCTTTACTCTGTGCGGCATGGGCGCCAACCCTGAGGGGGAGTTCTGGATCGAGGGAACGTCCACGGGTGCCAGCCAGACGGTAGCGGGCACAGCGGCCGGCAACCTCCCGAACGAGGTCGGCCGGGTGACGGTTACCATCCCATGGACACTGGAGGTCGGCGGTGTTAGCAGTGGTGCGAGCACCGACAGCGGGCCGCACACGGTCCTCATCACGTACGGCCTACCAGAAGGCGACGTCACGCTGCCCCGCGTCCTGCACGTCACCAATGTCTGTGAGAACATGGCGGACCCGCACCAGTGCGTTGCCGCACTCAAGGATCTGGCGGATACGCTGCTTGACCCGGGCGCCCAGGACCCCGCCGGCTACTGGTCGCTCGCCAACGGCACGGTGCCGGCGCAGTGCTGGCACATCGCCTATTTCTGCTATCTTCCGGCCCGTCAGCTCGGCTGCGGAGCAGGGGAGGTGATCTGGTGCTACCCGCTCCCGGGTGGAGAGAGCGCGGAGCGCACGGAGCCGGCCCAAGACCTGCCGCACGAGAGGTCGGCCCGGGACGGCCACGAGGACAAGCACAAGCACCACCTGTACTGCGAGGACGAGATGCTCATCTACAAGGACGCCCGCGGCCGCGACAATGCCTTCGAAGCGTGCTTCAGGGCTGACTTCGGCGGCCTTCGGCGGTACCACGCTCCAGGTGCGCGTACCTACGCCAGTCACCAGGAGGTCATCGACAACGTGGCTGACTACACGTACTGGCGGTACGTAGACATCGCGCTTGGGGAGATCGTCCTCAAGCCGTGCGGGTTCGTCTACGGAGACGATCAGGACGGGCCGGGGCAGTACCCGGAGCACGATTGGTGAGCTGGACACTTGGCGGCGCAGCGCCTCTGAGTGGCGCCGCGCGCGTAGGCGGCTGCTGTTTGCTGTAACAGATCGGCTTGCCGGCGCCGGACGAAACGGCCCAAGCAGTGCAGGTCTTGCAGGTCTGTCGGTTCACGCGCACCGGGAATCCGCAGCGGCCGTCTCCATCGGCACTACCGTGCGAGGGAATGCCTCTGCGGCCGGCTGCTTGAGGGGAGACCAGCTAATGGTCGCACGTGTACTGGTTGCTATGGCTCTCGCCCACTTCGCCTCAGCGGCACTGGGGCAGCCTGTGGACATCACCCAGCCCACTCCGCGCGATGCCGCTTGGGTCGCCGAGATCCTGGGCTACGACTTCGCGCCCATCGCCACCGAAGCACCGAGGCACGCGGTGCGCTTGTTCGATAGCTGGACCCGTACCATCGTGGCGGCCGACTTCTGTCCCCCGGCTGACGCTCCGCGGCTGGTGCACTTTGGCGAGGGTGAGACGTGCGACGCCCTGAGCGTCAGCTACCTGGTCGGGGGGCGCAGAGCGCGTATCGTGCACACGCGCTTCATCTTCACGGCCGAATTCGCGATCGAGGGGGGACAGCCCCCCACACTGGCCGCGGCAGAGCAGATCGTGCCCTCCACACTGCGCCGCGTCTTGCGCGAGGACGGCAAGCTCAACGTGAGCGTGCACGAGATGGAGGGCGGCTTCTACGGACGGCAGCCGCAGCGGCCGCTGATGCGGGAGGGCCGGCTGAACCTCATGGACAGGAACTGGACTGACTCGGTGCACTGGTGGCTGAGTCAAGGCACGCTCCGTTTGGCCTGCGTTAAGGTGCAGCCACTGGCATCAGGCCTTCCGGACGCGTCGCGCGAATCAAATCGCGCATGGTTCCGCTTCTACGAAGGGCAGTAGCTCGCCCGACCATCCCGACCAACCTACGGTCGCGCCGGGACGGCTTCCCGGCGCGGCCGCTTGCTGTGTCCCGGGCCGAAGGAGGAAGGGCGGTGGTCGCAGAAAGGTGTCCCCGCAGGATGTGTGCGGCATG
>CAYRFY010000092.1:13870-16465 GCA_964423635.1 uncultured Armatimonadia bacterium
CACCTATACCGCGGTGCTTGTGAAGGATGAACAGGGGCGCTATCTGGCATCCGTGCCCGCCCTCAAGGGACGCCACACCTGGGGCGTGGACATCGGCGAGGCCCTCATGATGGCACGTGAAGCGATAGAGGGGTACCTGGCAGTCCTGCAGGAGGACGGCCACCCAATCCCGGAGGAGGGGCGTCAGGTGCCGGTGGAGATGGGCGAGGCGAGGGAAGCGCTGGTGTACAGGCTCGCGTCTGAGGAGTGGTGAAGGGCGGGCGGCATGCAGTACGCCCCGGCGGCAACGGCTGGGCCGATGGACGACGCTGCGCGTCGTTTGGCCCCTCCATAGGGCGAAAGGCAAACGGCGACGGCTCGGCGGGCTGGAAAGCCCGCCCCACCAACGGCAAGATGGCACACCAACGGCAAGATGGCACACCAACGGCAAGATGGCACACCAACGGCAAGACTCCTCCGTCCCACATCCATCCCAGGAGGCCCCCCATGCCCCGTCACGTGCTGTTCATCTGCCTACTCGCCTTGTGCTCCCTTGCTACCGCCCAGCAGCCGGCACCCAATGCCGCGCGGCTGGAGGCCTGGCGCGCGGCACGATTCGGCATGTTCATCCACTGGGGGCCCGTGTCTCTCAAAGGCACCGAGATCGGCTGGTCCCGGGGCGCCGGGGTGCCCATCGAGGAGTACGACAACCTCTACAAGCAGTTCGACCCCACCCTCTTCGACGCAGATGAGTGGGTCTCCATCGCCAAAGCCGCCGGGATGAAGTACATCGTCCTGACCACCAAGCACCACGACGGCTTCTGCCTGTTCGACACCGGGCAGACGGACTACAACATCATGAACTCGCCCTTCGCCCGCGATGTAGTGAAGGAGCTCTCCGCGGCCTGCGCCCGGCAGGGGATCACCTTCGGCACCTACTACTCCGTGTGCGACTGGCACCACCCCGCCTTCCCCTTCGGCAGCCCCGGTGGCAAGAGCGAGAAGCCCAATCCGGACCTCGAGGCCTATACCGAGTACGTCAGGCGCCAGGTGACCGAGCTGGTGCGGAACTACGGCCCCCTGAACACGCTGTGGTTCGACGTGCCCCAGGGCTTCGACGCCCGGCGGGGCAAGGCCGTGGTGGACTATGTGAGGTCGCTGCAGCCCGACATCCTCATCAACAACCGCTGCGTCGATCCCGGGGACTACGAGACCCCCGAGCAGCGGGTGGGCACGTTCAAGATGGACCGCCCGTGGGAAACCTGCATGACCATCTGTCGGCAGTGGGCGTGGCGGCCCGATGACCGGATGAAGTCTTTGCAGGAGTGCCTGCAGACCTTGATCCGCTGCGCCGGCGGCGACGGGAACCTCCTGTTCAACGTAGGGCCGATGCCCACCGGGCAGATCGAGGCGCGCCAGTCCGAGCGGCTCGCCGAGATGGGCGCGTGGCTGCGGCGGTATGGCGAGAGCATCTACGGTACCCGCGGCGGCCCGTACAAACCCACCCGCTTCCTGGCCAGCACCCGCAGGGACAAGAGCATCTTCCTCCACGTACTGTCCTGGCCGCAGGACACGCTCGAGCTGCCGCCGCTGCCGGTGAAGGTGCTCGCGGCCGAGGTGGTCACCGGCGGGAGCGTGGAGTTCTCACAGACCGAGACGGCCCTCACGCTCACCGTGCCCGCCGAGTCCCGGCAGGAGATTGACACCCTCATCCGCCTGGACCTCGACGGCCCGGCCCTGGACATCCCGGCGGTCAAGCTCCCCACCGGCATCAAGGCGCAGGCCTCCAACGTCTGTGGCAAGCACGAGGACTGGGCCGCCGATCAGGCCTTCGACGGCGAGATCGGCACCCGCTGGGCCACCGACGGCGGTACCCACAGCGCCTGGGTCGAGGTGGAACTCAAGGCGCCCATGGAGATCGAGGGCGTGAGGATGTCCGAGGCCTGTGGCGAGCGAGTGCAGCAATTCGAGCTGCAGTACCTCGATGACGAGCAGTGGAAGACATGCCTGGAGGGCACCACTATCGGCGAGAGCTACGCCCAACGCTTCGAACCGGTGACCGCGCAGCAGATGCGTCTGAACATCCTGCAGGCCACTGAGGGGCCGACCTTCTGGGAGATCGCGTTTCTCCCGGTGGGCAAGGCTCGGGCCTCCAATGTCTACCAAGACAGCGCGGCCTTCGGTCCCGAGATGGCCTTCGACGGCGACCCGCAGACCCGCTGGGCCACCGATGGAGGAACGCAGGGCGCCTGGCTGCAGGTGGACCTGGATCGGCCCAACCTCGTCGGCCGGCTCAAGGTGCTGGAGGCCTATCCCGGAAGGGTGCAACGCTTCGAGTTGCAGTACCTGGCCGGTGATGACTGGAAGACGGCCCTGACGGGCACCACGCTCGGCGAGCAGTACGAGGCGAGCTTCCCGCCGGTGGAGGCGAAGCGCTGGCGTCTGAACATCATGGAATCCACCGAGGGGCCGACGTTGTGGGAGGTGGAGCTGGGGGAAGACGCGCGGCAATGAGGGCAGGAGCAGCGCCGCGTCGTGCCCTCGGGATGCTTCCCGAACGCAACGGAAGCCTCCGTGTCCGCGGGGCTCCAGGCCCGCAGCCGTTGGCCGTCCGCC
>CAYRFY010000093.1:0-3937 GCA_964423635.1 uncultured Armatimonadia bacterium
CTCTTCGGCCGGACCTGTAGACCGACAAACGGGCGCCTCTCTTCAGGCGCCGACATTCGCCTCCTTCGTGAGCCGGCGGGCCCGGTGCCTCCAGAGGCCCCCCGTGGCCGCCTGCCAACGCCCCATACGGTGGTTTCCGGAGCTGCAAGGACCGGACAAAAGGACATCCGCGGTCGGTAGGCACTCTCGGGCCAAGCCCGGGGCACCTCCGACCCCGAAGACTGGAGGTCTTCGCATGCGCCTGTGCGCTCTGCTCTTGGCACTGCCGTCGGTCTGCCTTGCCGCCGCCGAGCTCCCCCTGGATTTCGACACGGACCCCGGCTGGGAGCCGCGTCCTACGTACCTGGGCAATCCCGCCGCGAATCCCACCATCGAGGTGGCCGACGGCGCTTTGACGCTCGGTGTCGCCGAGCCGGGCAAGGGGATGAAATTCCAGTTGCCCCTCAGTCCCCTGCCCTCGGACCTGGCGGCTTATCTGGTGGTGCGCTACAGGGCTGAGAACCTGGCCGGGGGCTACGCCTTCTGGGTCTATGACGACAGCCGCGAGGGCCTGGAGATACTGAACACATCGGAGCTGGTGCAGGACGGTGAGTGGCATACGGTCGCGCTGGACCTGGTGGCCTGTGGGGTCTCCGGTGAGCTCAGCTCGCTGGTGACGGAGGTTCAGTGCCGCCAGGCACCCGCGCGCTTCACTCTGGATTGGCTGGGCCTGGCGGATGAAGTGCCCGCGGGCGCCGCGCTTGTACCCGCCGTCTCAGATGTGGCCGAGGACCTCCACGTCGGTGGCGTGGACCTGCTGCCACTGCAGCCCGAGCCCACCTGGCTGGCGAGCCCCGCCGACGCTTTCGGCTCAGAGCTGGAAGATGGCGCCCTGCACCTGTGGGCCGAGGGCGCCGAGAAGGGAATGAAGTTCTCGGGGCGACTCAAAGCGCCCGTTGACCTCAGCCGGTATCGGTATGTGGCCATCCGCTATCGTGCCCGTGGTGTGGCCCCCTGGGGCGACTACTTCGTCTGGCTTGGCAGTGAGGGAGGAGGTCGCCCACAGCAGTGGGCACAGCCGGCGCTACTGCACGAGCTCAATGCGGATGACACCTGGCAGGTGATGGTCGCTCCCTTGCAGGAGGGATTCTCCGCGAGTCACTTCGCGCTGGAGGTCAGCAGCAGTGCCCGGCGTGGAGACATCTGGCTGGACAGCATTCGCTTCTCCACTCGAAGGCCGCTCATCGACGTCGCCGACGTTCTGCCGATCAGCGAGGGCTGGGACGATGCCAGGGGAGAGCCCGCCGCCTTTGCCCCCCTGGACCTGTCGTCTTTCGCCACCGAGGACCCCCGGCAGCTCATGACCTACCTCGGGCTCAAATCCTGGCTGCCGGGCGGGCGATTCACCACCTACGGCATCCCCTTCGAGACCGGGGAGCAGGCCTTCGCCGTCGCCACTCCACGAGATATCGAGCAGGTGGCGAGCATCCCCATCGGCCAACAGGCCGCGGAGCTGTACATCCTGATGGCCTCCAAACTCCCCGCTCGTGACACCGGCCGCATGGGCGACCCGCTGCCGATGACCCGGTTCTCCAATCCGGAGCGGTTCGTCTTCGGGGTGCACTACGCCGACGGCGGGGTGGAGGAGATGATCCCCGTCGAGCTGGCCTCGGGCGAGAACCAGGTGCGCAGCGGCCCCGGCGCCTACTGCCTGACAGGCCTGCGGCCGGTTGTCATCGACAAGCTCGTGCTGCGGAACCGTATGGAGACAGGCCGGTTCCTCGTGGCGGCCGTCACGCTCAATCAGGGCGTGGCAGCGACCAAGGAGCCGCCGATCCCGGCGCTCGCTCCTTCTGTGCCGGAGGCGTCCGCGGAGACGGGGCGGCCGGGGATCGCTGCCGTTGAGGGCGGCTTCTCTGTGGACAGTGGCCTTCTGCGCCTCGATCTGCAGACCGAGGGCGGGATCCGCGTGCGCGGCCTGGAGAACCGCTGCACGGGCCCGGTGCCGATGGAGCTGGAGCCGGGACCGCTCTTTGAGCTCGGTGCCGGCGACCGCCTGCTCACCTCGGAGGAGGTGGCCGTCGGGCAAGCCGCCCTCGAGACGGCCGGTGCGGTGACCACTCTGCGGGTACCGGTAGACGGGCGGCCCGGCGGGGTCCCCATCGCGGGGGAGTTGGTGATGAAGGTGGGCGACGGACCGGATATTCTGATCCACCTGGACTTGCGCCACGTGGGCGAAACCGCCGCCACCCTGCAGGTGAACTTCCCGCTGCTGCGCGGCCTGCGACTGGGGCAGGCCGAGGACACCTGGTACCTGTGGGCACGCAAGGGCGGCATTGTCAGCAACGCCCCCACTCACCAGCGACAGGCCTACGGCGGGCAGTACCCGCTGCAGGTGGCGGATGTGTTCAGCCCGGACGCTCCCGGGGGCCTGGCGCTACTGACCTATGACCTGCAGAACATCTACCGCCACTGGGACCTGACCAAGGACGAGGCAGGTGTCACCTGGCGCATGGACTACTGGCCCTACGAGCACGAACCGGGTGCCATTGTGGAGACCGCGCCCACCGCGCTGCGGGCCCATTCCGGCGACTGGCGCCGGGCGCTTGGTGACTATAAGCAGTGGTTGGGTTCCTGGTACCGGCCGCTGGTGGCGAGGAAGCCCTGGTTCCAGGGGGTGTTCTACTATCAGCAGACCCTGGCCTGGGGCGCCCTGCGCGACAGGCAGTCCGGCACGTGGCGGATGGATGAGGTGGTCAATGAGTTCCGCGACTACTTCGACTGCCTGGACTATCTGCACATCTTTGACTTCGGCCAGTCCCAGGTCTACGGGCGAGTGGGTGACTACAGCCACTACGACGAACTGGGAGGGCTGGAGGCGATGCGTGGGGCCATCGCCCAGGCCCAGGAGATGGGGGTTCCCATCGGGCTGTATATCGAGGGCTATCTGTGCGACGACAGAGGCATCTGGGGGAGCGAGAATGCGGCCAAGTACGACATCCGCAAGGCCGACGGTGAGTCCTTGCTCTGGCCGGGAGCGCCCACGGAGCACATGATGTGCCCCGCGGCGGAGCCCTGGCGGGCGCATCTGGCCGCGACCTACGCCCGCGTGGCCGGAGAGCTTGAGCCCAACGGGATGTACATCGACCAGTACGGCTTCCTGGACCAGTGGAAGGTCTGCCACTCCACCGAACACGGCCATCCGGCGCCGTGGCCCCCCATCCGCGGGGAGCGCGACACCACCCGGGCCATCCGTGAAGCGCTTCCGCCGCAGATCGCCAACCTCACCGAAGAGACGCCCAATGACGTGAACTCCCAGTACCAGGACGGAGCTTTGGGATACTCGGTGACCTGGTCCGACCCCACGCTCATGCCGCACCGAGTGGACCTGTTCCGGTTCATGTTCCCGGACTTCAAGGTCCTGCAGTTGGTGCAGTACAACAGCTTCACCCAGGGCGCCTGGGAGATGCTGAAGTACCCGTTCTTCAACGGCGAGGGCTACTGGCTGGGCGGGGGGACAACGGGTACTTACTGCGAGGATGCTCATCAGTTCCTGAAGCAGGCCTTCTCAATCCTCAACGGGCACGAGGACGCCTTCTGCTCGGAGGATGTGGAGCCACTGGTGCCCACACTGGAGCCAACGGTGTACGCCAATCGGTTCACGGGGCAACGCGAGACGGTGTGGACCCTGTTCAACGCCAGGTTCCGTACCTTCGAGGGCGACGTACTCACGGTGCCTCATGTGGAGGGCACTACGTACCTGGACGCCTTCAGCGGGGAGGCCATTGAGGCACGGATCGCCGGTGGTGAGGCCACATTGCCGCTGCGGCTGGGCCCGCGCGGGGTGGGGTGCATCGTGGCGCAGCGGGGCTGAGCGGACGGTACGTGGTAGTCCGTAGGGCCGTCGCCGTTGGCCGAGCACCTTGCCGGCCGTAGGCACATACTGTCGACAACCACC
>CAYRFY010000093.1:4037-16437 GCA_964423635.1 uncultured Armatimonadia bacterium
CCGTTCGCCCCCTACAGCCCCCTCACCACCGCGTGGAACAGTCGCGGTACTCCGCGGCCTTCAGTGGGGATAGGTCTGTGGGTGTACAGATACTCCGTAACATCCGTCACCACGGGTAGGACGACGGCCGGGTCCGGGTAGAAGCCGCCGATGCGCCACAGCCAGCCCCAGCCGTCCAGGCGGTAGCCGCCGATGTAATCAGCGGTTTCCCCGGCGACCAGGGCGGTGTGGCTATAGGCGCTGGTCTGCCGCGGCAGGCCGCGGTTCACCATGCACCGGCCGTTGGCGACGACTTGTGCCACCTCCGCGCTGAGCCACGCCTCTCCGGTTGGCGTCAGGCTCAGCCGTTGGGGCGGTTCGTCCACCTCTCCCGGCCCCACAGCAAGCCCGACAGAGGCCATGCCCTGTGGACCACTGCTGTCCCCATCCCAGCCTCCCTCCCGGGGATAGATGGAGCGGTAGAAGGTGTACCCTCCGGTCTCCCACCACGAGCCCCCCTCGTTGACATACCGGACAATGGCGTCCAGCATCTCGCGCCAGCGCCCCGGCCCCTCGGCCGGGTAGCCCTCGCCGTAGGGGTTGATGATGCACAGCCATTGCTGCGGGCCTGCCTGGAGGGCCCCCATGAGTCTGGCGACGGTATCCAGCTTGACCACCCGCAGGCCATGGCGCGTGACCAAGGCGGAGGCCGAGAGGGCGTCGACCCACTGCTGCGGAGCGATCCTGGTCCACGATGGTTCGACGCCGGACCCAAAGTCAAGCACCCCAATGGCCGGTCTATCTCCCGGCCGGTCCGCGGGAGCGATGTCCGCCAGCTCCGGGGGCGGAGCTACGGCCTTTGTGTCGGTAACGCCGGGCAGGCGCAGCTCAAGACGGCGATCCCGCACTTCCGCCGAGAGAGGCGGCGCACCGTCGAACTGCACCAGGACGGGCCCTCCGCCCGCCGCCGGCAACTCGACGGTGGCGACGGACTCCTGCGGGGCGTAGACGTAGACCTCTGTCATCCCCTCGTCTCCCTCGCAGACGAAGCTGATTCCCGACTCGCCATAGTGGCGGTCGCCGACCTGTGAGAGGTTCCCGGCCATCAGCCCGGGGGCCCGGGCGACGAACCCGTAGGGGGCCAGTTGGTGTCCCTCCACCTGTCGCGCCGTGGGGCCGAGGTTGGCGGTGATCCGCAGGTCTTCGTATTGGGCGTGCAGGAGGCCGTCGTCCCCGGCGGCCGGCTCTCCGCGTTCATGGGAAAACCCGGTGAGTGGTCGGCCCACGTAGCGGGCGCAGACGGACTTCTGGACCCTGTCCAGCCACCGCAGCCAGCCCAGGTTCGCCTGATTGTCCAGCGCCATGGAAGCCGTGCGGTAGCTCATGCAGAACCCCAGCCCCAGCGTCCAGGCCAGGACCTCGCGATTGGTGACGAACTGCCCCAGGTCGTGATGGATCATGGCGGTCTTGTCGTGGGCGACGTATTGCGCCAGGGGAAAGATCTCCCACGTGTTCGGGGGGTACTCGTTTCTCATGAGCGTGCGCCACTCCGGGCCGCCCTCGGTGGGGACGATGGCCCAGGTCATCCCGCAGAGCTGAGCCTCGTACTGAGCCACCCGATCCCAGCCGGACTCGGTGGACAGCGGCTTGACCCGACTGTCCTCGGCGACCATGGACAGGAGGCCGTCGATGTAGGCGTAGACCGTGGGCGAAGCGGGGTTCTTGTCGTATCGCCAGCCCCTGGCCCCGCACTGGTCCTGAAACAGCACGTCCACGGGATACTCCTCGGTGAACTGGTGCACGGTCGCGCGGTTGGCCGCCTGTACGGCCGGGTGCCAGTGGCACACTGTGTAGCCGTCATTGTTGCCGTAGCGTTCGTAGGACAGACTCCCGTCCAGGAGCCCTAGCAGCGGCGCCTCCCCTGCGGCCTCGAAGGTCGGCCCCCGCGGATGGTCGCACCACCATGTCGGGTTGGTGTACGGCACTACCAGATGGCCAAGCTCGTGGGCGCGGTCGAACAGTTCGCGGAACTGCTCCGGCGTGCCGAAATCCGGGCGGACGGGCAAGTGGTCCGGGTACTGCTTGTCAAAGCCCCCTTTGAGGTAGTCGGCGAAGTGCACCTGGGTGGGCACCGGGAGCTTGTCCAGGTTGGCGATTTTCTCGGCGCAGTTGCCGGCATAGTAGACCAGCACCGAGTCGCGGAACCTGGCGTAGACCTCGGGCGCCATCTTCTCTTCCAGGCGCCGGTCGATACCGTTCGCGCGGCAGTAGGTGGCGATGGACTGTGGTGCCTGACTGCCGACGTGGATGCGCGCCACGGGAGAGTTCCACTGGGCTCCCGCCTCCACGTAGGTGGCGAAGCCGTGGACGCAATAGCCGCCGTCCTCGTCCCCACCACACTCCAGCCTGCCGGGGACGAAGATGGAGGCCTTGTCACGGGCGCCGACCCAGGGTACCGGCATCTGGGGGCGAACGCCGTAGACGCTGCAGTGAGCGGTGGAACCGGTCCGGTCAGGGAGAGTGTCCAGGTGGATGAAGTCCGCGAACCCGGGCGGGTAGGTGGTGGAGTGGGCCAGGAAGCGCAGCGGCAGCATTTCGTAGTAGAAGGGGTAGCCGCCCACCTCGAACCAGTTCCCGCCCCTTCGCACGTACTCGCCGACTGCGGCAACGGTCTGGGGCATGCCTCCCTCCTCGAGCACAGGCGCCCATTCGCCGTAGGGGTTGAGGATGGCCAGGTACTCGTCCCCTGAAAGCGCGTCCAGTACCGCCCGCGGGGTGTCCAGCTCGGACATCTCCACGGCCGGGTCTGCGCTGTCTTCGAGGGCACCGAGACGCCGGCGCCAGTCTGCTACCGTCACGTTGGCCCAACTGCCCTTCTCCGGCCCATTAGCCAGGGCGATCAGGCCGATGCGCGCGCGCCGGCCACCTGCGGATGCCACCAGATGGCGCACGGTGGCCTCCACCAGGCGCAGCGCGGTTCCCGTCTCCGTATCCCCAACCCGGCCCCCCAGACGCCACAGGGCTCCCTCACCTCCCAGCCGCGAGCCCCCGAAGTAGGGGCCATTGGGCGAATCGACCAGGACGATGTCCGTCTGCTCGCGGGTCGAGGGCCTGTTGACCAGAGCCTGCGTGCCCTCGACCGCGTCGACCACCCGGTCTCCCAACGATCCTCGCCCCTCCTCGGTGACGCGGAGCGCCACCGGCTCGTCGGCGTCCGGTCGCTGGTTCAGCGGACCTCCGAGCAGCGCCTCGTAACCCGCGGAGCCCGCGGGACCGGAGGTCCAGCCGGCCGGATGCTCGGTGGGTTGGGGGGCGAAGAAGGCCCCCCGGAAGGCGGTCCCCACCGAGGAGTTCCCGTTGGCGGGGAAGATCAGCCGGTCCGTAGTGTCGGGAGAGAACCTCAGGCGCGCCGGCAGGTCCAGGGAGAGGAGGGTGCCGCGATGGGGCGTCACCTCTGCCCGCAGGTCGATCCACTCCTCGGCGGCCGTGGCGGTCACGACCACCGAGGCCTGCGGCGCCTCATAGATCATTTCCAGGGCCTCGTTGCCGGGCGAAACGCTGTAGGTGAATCGGCGCTCCGGCGCCTCGGTCGAGAACTCCGCGGCACTGAGACCCTGGTTGCCCTCGAATTGGAGCCGCCACAGGCCGTGCTCGCCGCTTCGCAGCAGCGGCGTGTCAACGCCATCCTGGCGCATCTGCAAGATGGCGCCGTTGGTCTTGTCAAAGACGATGCGGCACGTTTCGCCATCCAGCGCCACACCCTCCGGGGTGTCGGCGATGTCCGCCGCGACACGGCAGGGGAGGCCAGACAACAGGCAGACCAGGAGACCGCAGGCAGCGCGCACGGGATACCTCCTTGTTTCACTATCGGGGATGGGTTGGGCGGACTAGATGCCCGTCACGCGTGCGGGCTTCACGACCCAACAAGCCGGCCCGGAAGGCCGGCATCGGCTCTCGGGCACCGCCCTGTCCAGCGACGCGACGGTCGCCACCGTGCGCGGCGCCCGGCTGCGGCCACAGTGTCTGCCGAGCCTCGCCCCAGATCAGTCGGGCTCCCACTGAGGGCCCATGGCTACAGAGTGCGGCGAGCCCTCCGATGCGCCGCGTCCGCTCGAAGGTCGGATGGACGCGTCCGGGAAAGGCCGCGACGGCCCCAAAGCTCACTCCCAAACGCCGGGAGGCGCGCCCGCACAAGCACAGAGTACCGGGGCGCTATCCACCACCATTCGCCACGGTGCATGTCTACCCTCCTGTGGCCGTCGGGGGCAAGCGAATATGCCGCGACAGCACAGTCCCCTGTGTCGGGGGACATAGGCACTCCGCCTTGTCCCGGGAATTGCCCGCAGGTAGGCTGAGTAGGTCTACCGGCACGAGCGCCTGAGGCAGCAGGGAATCTTCGCGCCCGCGTCCGCGACCTGCTCCGGCGTGGTGGCCGCACCTGTCCGGGGCAAGTGTCGGCTACCGGAGGCCGGCCGCCTAAGCCCGGTATCTCCCACCCCGCGGGAGGTCTGACATCTGTCACCGGCGAAGCCTGGCGTGCCGCGATTACCAAGCCCGCCGAGGGGAGAAGTCAATGGCTTTCCGCAGCGCATTCCTGGGGTGCGGCCCCCGTGCCAATGGCCACGCCAGGGCCTACAGCCTTGTCGACCGTGGGGAGATCGTCGCCCTGTGCGACATGAATCAGGACCGCCTCAGCCAGTTCGGCGACACCTATGGCGTCGCCGCCCGCTACACCGACCTCGAGGAAATGCTCCGCAGGGAGAAGCCGGACCTGGTGCACCTGGTCACTCCTCCCACCCTGCGCGTGGAGTTGATGACGCGGCTGGCGGACTCCGGGGTTCCGGGCGTCCTGGTGGAGAAGCCGGTCTGCATCGGGGCCGCGGACTACAAGGCCCTACGGGCGCTGGAGGCCCGCTCCCGGACGAAGTTCGCCGTCAACCACCAACTCCGGCATCACCCCCGGATCCTACAGTACCTCCAGGACGTGGCCGAGGGCGCGATCGGGCAAGTCCGGATGATCGACGCCTCGGCGGTGCTGCCCATGTCTGGCCAGGGGGTGCATGTGCTGGACCTGATGTTCGCCTTCAACGGCTACGCCGCGCCGCGGACGGTGTTCGGTGCCTCCTCCGGTTACGACGATATCAACGGGACGCACCCCAGCCCGCGCACCGCCGAGACCATGGTGACCTTCGAAAACGGCACCCGGGCCCTGCTGCAGTCCGGGGAGGGGGCCCCGATGTTTGTGGAGGCCCCGAGTTGGGGACACAAGCGCATTGCCGTCTACGGCACCCACGGATTCCGGCACTGGTGGATGTCCGGCTATGAGAAGTCATTGCCCGACGGGACCGTGGAGCGCGGGGAATCGGTGTATGCCGAGGAGGATATCCAGGGCCAGGCGAATCTCACCGGCGCCATGTTCGACTGGATCGCGGGCGATACAAAAGCTGCGCCGACGAACCTGAGCACATCACTGGATGAGTGGGCCGTGATCCTGGCCGGGTACCTGAGCACCGTCGAGTCCAGGCCGGTGGAAATGCCCTTTGATCCGCCCGACGACCTGCTGGAGCAGTTCAAGAGGTTCAGTGGGGTGGGTGCCTGACACTCACCCGGAGAGTCATGTGAGGCGGGTTGTCGCGATGAGCAGGCCCCACTTGCGGAGGCCTACTGTCTGTCGCATGCGCGCCATCACAAGCCCACAGCCCGGCACCGCCGGAGGTATCCCGTATGCTCGCACGCACCTGCATCCACCCGATCTTGCTGGCCCTGCTGGTGGCGCCCGCGGCCGCCGACCTCATCTGGGACCTTGAGGGCCCGGAGGAGGTCACCGGTGCCCACAATCTGCGTGTCCCCGAGTTCGCCGAAGGCATGCTGCTAGGAAGAACGGTCTGGGACCCCTACCTGTACCTGCGCCTGCCGGAAGCGGAGGTGGACGTGAGGGCCCTGCCGTACCTGACAGTCCGCATGTACTCCTCCGCGGATGCAGACATACTCGATGTGTACCACAAGGCGGCCGACGGCAACTGGGGCCTCGGCGGCGAATTGCCCGTCAAGGCGGGCTGGGCCGTGTACCGTGTGGACATGCGCCGTGCCAACTGGCACGAGGGCACCGGTGCGGGCAAGCAGTGGGGCGGGCCCATGGGCAAGATCATGAGCTTCCGCATCGACCCGGGGAACCAGGGCGACAGGCTCCTGGCGGTGGACCAAATCGCGCTGACCGCAGAGCCCACGGGGCCCCTGGGCATCGCGCAGGAGCCCCGAGGCACTCTGGACGCCCTCCGAGTGGACGCTCCGGCGGCGGTGAATGCCGGTGACGCCATTGAGGTCACGCTCCGGGCGCGCCTGCAGCAGGGGCAGGCGCCGGCGCAGGGCCATGCCGTGATCGAACTGAGGCGGGGGGCCACGCCGGCCGGTCTGCGGGTGCTTCCCGTGGACCTGCGGACCGGCGAGGCCGAGTTGTCCACCGAGTTTGGCACCTCGCGCTATGCCGTGGACGGTGAGTTCCGCGTCCATGCCGCCATCCTCGAGCTGGACGGTGCACAGGCCCCGCCCGCGCAGGTGACGGTCACCAATCCGCGGGCGGGGGTGGCAAAACCGCCGGTCACCGCGGTGGCTCCGCATCGGGGAGACCCCACGCTGTTCGTAAACGGAGAGCCTGTACCGTTCATGGCCTTCGTTCGTTTCGGAGCCCCGAACTCCGAGCTGGATCGCATGTACGCCGCTTCCGGTATCCGTGTCTTCGCCGACTGGTTCGGCGGCTCGCGGCAGGGCGCCCTGGGGCAGGCGGAAGCCGGTGTCTACGACTACAGCGCCTACGACCACTACTTTGCCACCGTGCTGGACGCCGTTCCGGACGCCTACTTCATGCCACACATCGCCGTCACGGCTCCCGACTGGTGGCAGGAGGCACACCCCGAGGAGTGCTGCCTGTACTCCAACGACAAGCTCGGCCCTTCCTCGATGGCCTCGGAGCGGTGGAAGGCCGAGATGGGGGAGGACCTCCGACGCCTGATCGCGCACCTGCGCGGCGCTCCGTACGCCGACCGTATCCTGGGCTACATGTTCTATAGCGGCTACACCGCCGAATGGCAGATGTGGGCCACCTGGCAGGATTACTCCGACGACTACAGCGCCCCGGCGCTGGCCGCTTTCCACAGGTGGCTTGAGGACCGCTACGAGACAGACGCCGCGCTGCAGGAGGCCTGGGCCGACCCTGACGTGACACTGCAGACGGCCCAGATGCCCACCTACGAGCGGATCCAGGATGAGGGGAGCTACGTCCGCGACCCGGCCGCCGACAGGCAGGTGATCGACTTCCATCGCTTCACCAGTGAGATGGTAGCCGATGCCATCATCCACTTCGCCCGCGTCACCAAGGAGGCCTGCGGTGGCGAGCAGGTGGCCGGCACTTACTACGGGTACATGGCCGCCCACGGCTCAAGGCAACCCCGATGCGGCCATAACGCGCTGGCGCAAGTGCTCAGGTGCCCGGATGTGGACTTCCTCATGAGCCCGCCGATGTACGCCAACCGGCAGCTCGGAGGCACCAGCACCTTCATGTCCGCCACCGAGTCGCTCAAGCTCCACGGGAAGCTCTGGATCGACGAATCCGACCTGCGCAGCTACCTCTCCGACCCGGGTTCGGGCTACGGACGCGCCGAGACGGCAGATGAGTCCGTCGCCGTCACGTGGCGCGAGTTTGCCAACGTCCTGACCCGGCGAGTCGCGGTGACGTGGTACGACATGGGCGGCGGCTGGTTCGCCGGCGAGCCCATGCTCGAGGCCTACGGGCAGATCCTGGAGGTTGCACGCCGGGCTCTGGACAGGCGACGCCCCTTCCATGCCGAGGTGGCCCTCCTGGTGGACGAGGATAGCTTCGCCTACTGCCGCTCTTCCGATGCCACGCGGCAGATGGTGGGCGAGGTCGTGGCCCAGATGCCCACCGCGGGAGTGACGTGGGATACGTACCTGCTGTCGGACATCGGCAACGCGTCCATGCCGGCTCACAAGCTCTACGTGGTGCTCAACGGGCTGAGCATGGGGGAGGAGCACAGGAAGCTTCTGGTCGCGAAGGCCGCGGCCGAAGATGCGACGGTGGCTTATGTCTACGCCCCGGGCTATGCGGATGAGAGGTCCTTGACGCCGCAGCGGGTCGAGGCCGCCACGGGACTGAGCGTGGACATGAGCGGTGCGGGGTCGGGCGCATACACTCTGCGGCCGGACACCTGGTTGACTCAGGGGCTGGACCCGGCCGCCGCCTACGGCCCGGCCCTGGAGCTGCGGCCGCGACCGGTCATCGTTGGCGATGCCGCGGAGCCTTTGGCCACGTACGCCGACGGCAGCGTCGCGGTCGCCGAGACGGTGCATGAGGGCGTCCGGACGGTGACCTGCGCCTCGGCGGCACTGCCGCCGGCACTCCTGCGCAATCTGGCTCGCAGCGCCGGAGCCCACGTCTACTGCGAGACTGCAGATGCCTTCTACACCGACGGGCAGTACGTAGCCCTCCACGCGGGCGGCGACGGGCCCAAGGTGGTACAGTTGCCGGAAGCAAGGACGATCACGGACCTCAGGACAGGTGAGAACCTGGGGCAGACGGCCCGGCTGCAGCGCGAGATGAAGGTGGGGGAGACGCTGTTTCTCGAGCTGGAGTGACCCGTGCTACAGGGCTTGCCGCCAACCGCCCATCAGCGCGAGCCGGGGACGGCACGCGCCGATGGGCGGTTCTCTGTAGGTGACCCTGAGATCACTCCTGACCGCTCTTGAGCAGCCCGTAGGCGAGACTGTCGACGAGAGCCTCCCAGCTTGCCTCGATGATGTTCTCGTGCACTCCCACCGTGCCCCAGCTCCGGCGTCTGGCCGCATCGGTAGTCTCGATGATGACGCGGACGCCGGTACCGGTGCCGTGGGTGCCTTCCAGGACACGGACCTTGTAGTCGGTGAGCTCGAGGCCATCGAGCTCGGGGTACTTCTCCTTGAGCGCCTTGCGCAACGCCTGGTCCAGTGCGTGCACGGGCCCGGTGCCCTTGGCCGCTGTGTGGAAGTGGGCCCCGTTGATGTCCAGCTCCACGGTGGCTTCGGCGAACGGCTCCGAGCCCTCCTCGTGCTTTCCGAGGAGGACGCGGTAGCCGTGCAGCTCGAAGAAGGGCTCTCTCTCCCCGCGTAGGCCGCGGGCCAGCAGCTCCAGCGAGGCGTCGGCGGCCTCGAACTCGTAGCCGCTGTTCTCCAGCTCCTTGACCCTGTCCAGCACCTGACGCACGAAGGGGTCCCTGCGGTCCATATCGGGCCAGATGGCCGCCAGTTTGTGGGCGATGGTGGATGTCCCGGCCACGTCGCTCACCAGCACCCGTCGCTCGTTGCCCACCGCCTCGGGGTCCACATGCTCAAACGAGTCCGGCCGCTTGAGCACGGCATTCACGTGCATTCCGCCCTTGTGGGCGAAAGCCGAGTCGCCGACATATGGCTGGCGGTGGTCGTGGGGCAAGTTGGCCAGCTCGGAGATGTACTTGGAGGCCGCCTTGAGGTCGTGAAGATGCCCCTCCGGGAGACAGGGAATCCCCAGCTTGAGCTCGAGGTTGGGGATGACCGCACACAAGTTGGCGTTCCCGGCCCGCTCGCCGTAACCGTTCATCGTGCCCTGGACGCAGGTGCAGCCGTGCTGCACGGCGACCAGTGAGTTGGCCACCGCCGTGCCGCCGTCGTTGTGGCAGTGGATGCTCATCGGTACGGCCACCTGCGCGGAGACGGCGTCGATGATCTGTGCGATCTCATGGGGCAGACAGCCCCCATTGGTGTCACACAGGCAGACCGCATCGGCTCCGGCCTGTGCCGCAATGACCAGCGTCCGCAGGGCGTAGTCGGGGTTGGCCTTGTAGCCGTCGAAGAAATGCTCCGCATCGAAGATGACTTCCGGGGCGTTGGCTTTGAGAAAGGCCACGGAGTCCCCGATCATCTCCAGGTTCTCCTCCAGCGAAACCCGCAGCACGTCCGTGGCGTGCATGTCCCACGACTTGCCGAAGATGGTGATAACCGGAGCGGCGGAGGCCACCAGCTCGTTGAGGTTGGAGTCCTCCCGGGCCTTGATGCCTCCACGCCGAGTGCTCCCAAAAGCGGCGATCTTCGCGTGCACCCACGTCTGCTCTCGGGCCTGGCGGTAGAACTCGCGGTCGCGTGGGCTGGTCTCATTGGGCCAGCCGCCCTCGATATACGCAACACCCAGTTCATCCAGACGGTGGGCAACGCGCAGCTTGTCCTCGACGCTGAAGGCCACACGCTCGCCCTGACATCCGTCACGCAACGTAGTGTCATAGATCCGCACTGCGTTTGACATGGCTGTTCCTTTCTATCGGCCCGGTGGTCAAGCGAGGAGCCAATGTCCGGCAGCAACAAAAAAGGCGCGTCTCCTTACAGAGACGCGCCTTGTGGGCACGCGGTACCACTCTGCTGGGCCGAGCGCCCCGGGGCGCACAACCCGCTCTGTCGGCACGGCCGCTTCGGCCGGCGATGCCGCCCCTCCTGTAACGGTGAGGGTTTCCGTCGGAGTCTACTCGAGCGCCGTGCTTACAGGACGCGGAACTCTTTCGGTCCGCAGCTCAGGGGAGATATTCGCCGTCGGTCCACCTGCCGGGCTCGCACCGTCCCCGGCTCGCTGAAGGGGAAATCGACGGTTACTGCCCCCTTCACCGCCTTTGGCCTATGTTGTCACTTGTCATAGTATAGCATGGGCGATGGTCCAGGGCAATAGCACTGACCCAGCGCTGACCATGAGCCCCTGGGCCGATGTGGGCCCTGCCCGTCCCCGGCCGGCGCCGCCGTGCTCAGTCCGCGGTGAGGTGCATGATGGCGTAGTGGGTGGCCTCACTCCAGTTGCCCGCTCCGTCCAGTGCCCGGATGTGGAAGTACCAGCGCCCCTTGTCCAGCTTGGGGAACTTCCTCTGCGACCTCTCGGTGCCCTCGGGCGTCTCGTCGGGGACGGTTCCCGGCTCGCGGTCCAGCTCGTAGCTGTAACCGGCGATGCCGGTGGTGTCCGTGGCTTCCCAATGGAAGACGGGAGAGCGCGTGCCGATCTGGCCGATGACGAAGTTGTCGAAGTGGGCCGTGGCGCCGGCGGGGTTGTCCATGTTGTTGCGGTCCGTGAGGTACAGGTACTGCACCTCGAGAGCACCCTTGGGCTGCTGTCGGCGGAGCAGCGCCTGAAGGTCCACCCAGGCATGGCGCCACTTCCCGTCGGCCTTCACCCCCGACACCGAGCCGATGGCCCCGGTCGGATTGTCGCTGAGGGCGATGGCGTAGTCCTTCCCGTTGGCCATGTGTGCCACGATGTCCAGCCGGGTCTTGGCCGGCAGCATGTAGTCGAAGCTCAGCAGCGGATAGCGGTCGGCCAAGAAGGGCTCGGAAGTGATGGAGGCCGCCATGGTGCCGCCCGCCTTCTGTTGAGTGAGCTTGACACTGGCCTTGCCGCTGGCGGCCGTGGTCGTGTCCAGTTCCACCTTCGCCCCTGCCTCACCGCCGTGGTTCTTCCACCCGCCGATACCGTCTTCAAAGGTCTGGGTGACCGTGGTCGGGTGGGTGCGTGACAGCAGCTTGCTCAGGCGCGGTGCGGTCTTGTCCTGCTTGTAGTCCATGGTCCATGACCACCCGACGGCATTGGGTACGGCATTGCCGGCGTAGTCGTTGGCGGACTTGAGCTTGATCGGAACCAAGGTGGCATCGGGTAGCACCACCGGCTCGGGCGAGACGGTCTCGCAGTTCCAGGTGAGCTTGCCTGAGCGGGCGTCATACGTGAGGGCGTGGTTATCGACGGCATAGTCCTTGCCGGCGACGGAGAGCACGACGCTGCCGGGGTCGATCCCCCCGGGGCCTGCATCGGTGAGCGCCAGTTCGACGGTGGAGGTCGCCAGGCTCTGCCCATCCGCGGGGCTAAGGGCGGCGGCACTGGGGGCATCGTTGTCCACCTGCAGGCGCCAACTGGATGGCTCGCTCCAGTTGCCGGCGCCATCCTGCACCTTTGCCGAGATCCACCCATCTCGATTGCCCGGTGACGGTATGGTGCCCTCGCGGCCCTTGAGCAGGGCCTCGGACGGCAGGTCGGTAGTGGGAGCGTCGCCCAGCACGTAGCTCAGGCCGAAGGTGCCGCTGATATCCGGGGCGCGCCAGGATAGATGCAGCCCTTCCCCGGCGCCGACCACGGAGACGATGCGGAAGTTGTCCAGATGGTAGGTTCGCCCAAGGACATTGGCCTTCCAGTTGCTGTCGGTGATGACGAATTGGCGTACCGTGAGCGAGGGCGCCGTGGGGTCATCCCTGCGCAGCATCTCATAGAGATTGAACTCAGCGTGGTGCCATTCGTTGTCGTCCTTGACCTTCGGCACCTCCCCGATGTAGCCCACCTCATTGTCCGTGTCCTTGAACTTGATCGCCTTCCAGT